>JAZUCR010000685.1:0-3381 GCA_045639225.1 Victivallales bacterium | reverse complement strand
CGCTGAACTGCGAAAAAACGGACCTGGCATTTTTCCCCATCGGGCTGCTTTCGAGACCGGAAACCGTCCGGAAGCTGGCTGAACAGATGCGGGAAATCGCCGCGGGCCTCGAAGAAATCGCAAAGGTGATAAAATGATCTTCAACAGGAAAAAATTTCAGGAGCTCCGGGAAATTCGGAAGCTGACACAAAAGCAAATCGCGACCGCCTGCGAAGTATCCGAGGCAATCGTCTGCAACTGGGAAAAAGGAAAATACAATCCCCGCCCGAACAAAATCCCGAAACTGGCGGCAGTGCTGGGATGCCGGGAAGACGAACTGGCGGCCTACGGGAAGACCATGACGCCGGAAAGTTTGAGCTGGATCATCAGCTGCCTGGAACAGGCACTTTTCGAGCTGAAAAAATTTGAAAAACAGAAAGGAAAAGACGCATGAAATTCAACAAGGCGAAATTCAAGGAACTCCGGGAGAAACGCGGTCTGACGCTGGACGAAATCGCGAAGAAATGCAAAGTCAGCAAACAGACGGTCCAGAAATGGGAGAAACACCCGACTTTACAGCCTCTGCCGAAAAAAATCCTGATGCTCTATAAAATTCTGAACTGCAAAGCGGGAGAGCTGGCGGACTACAGCGCGGAAACGGCGACCATAACCGGGATAACCGGAAGCCTGAAAAGGATCGAATCAATGGTCCGGGAAATGCCGCGGGAAAGTTCTCAAGAAGAAGCGGCGGAACTCATGACCACCGCGGCCGACCTGATGATCACGATCTGCAAATTTTATGAAGGGATCAAGCCATGAGCCGGATATCGATCAAAATCGACGTGGACTTTACGGAAGGGGAGCTGAAGGATTTTACCGGAAATCTGTGGACGAAATCGGAGAAGGTAATCCTGAACATCCTGCGGCGGCACGATGCCGGGCAAGGGGTGACGAAGCAGCAAATCTCACGGGGAAGCGCCTGGAAAATCAGGGACGCCAAAACCCGCGAAGAAATCCTGAAGCAGCTCATCGAAGAAGGGATCATCGAAATCATCAGCGGGGAACGCGCCCCGCGATATAGAATCAACCGAAAGGAATAAAAATGAAAATCAGCAAAACGACAATCGCGGCCGTCTTCCTGATCGGGATGGCGCTCGGCTACATCGGAAATCTCTGGCAGCAGGCAGCGCAGAAACAACACCGCCTGAACTGCGAAACCTGCAGCAGATACGAGGCCCTGGAAGACGCGAACTCTGACGGACCTGACGGACGGGACGGACAAGACGGACACGCGAAAACCGAGGACGCGGAGAAAGGGAGAAATCTCTGATGATCCGGAAAACGGAAATCGTGCTGGAAGTGGTCCCGGCGACCGGAACGACGAACCGGGAAACCATCGAATTTTACACCCAGCGGAGGCGGGAGGAATTCGGAAGATTCCTTTTTGAAACCATCCGCAAAATAACTCAAAACAAGGAGAGCAAAAAACAATGAGTGAAGGCGCAAAAATCACAGGATTTTCGATCCAGGACTTCAAACGTGTGAAGCTGGTCGAGATCCAACCGACGGCAAACGGTCTGACGATCCTCGGAGGCCGCAATGCGCAGGGAAAAAGTTCCTGCCTGGATGCAATCGCCTACGCCCTCGGAGGGGAGGCTTTCCGGCCTTCCGACATCAACAACCACGAAGCGGAGAAGAACGCCGCGATCCGGGTCGAGATCAACGGTCTGATCGTAGAACGCGCAGGCAAAAATGCCGCCCTGAAAATCACCGACGCCCGCGGGATGCGGGGAAACCAGACGATTTTGAACGACATCGTCGGCAAATTCGCGCTGGACCTCGGATCCTTCATGCGGGCCAGCGACACGGACAAGGCAAAACTGCTTTTGAAAATGTTTCCGGAACTGGAAGCCAACCTCGCCGAACTGAAAACGCAGGCCGACGGGATCCGCGCCAGCCGGGCGGACAACAATCGCGACCGGAAACGTCTGCAGGCACAATTCGACGCCATGCCGAATTTTCCGGAAGCCCCGGCGCAGGAAATCAACATTTCCGAACTGGCAGCCGAACTCCAAAAGGTCACGGAAGAGGAAACCGAAACAGTCGCAGTGAAATGCGAACTGCAAAAAATGATAGCAGAAGACGGCAGCTTGAAAGACGAGCTGAACGCAAAAAAACAGGCAGAAGAATCTCGGCACGTCGCCAAAAATCACCTCGAAGTGGAATACGGCAGCGCAGCAACGGAACTGGAACATGAATTCGAGCGCCGCAAAGCCGAACTGAAACAGATATTTGCCGACCGCGCGAAAAAACTTGACGAGGAAATAGCATCACTTCACAATGAGCAGACAAGAATCCAAAAACTGATCGTCAGCCGGGAAGAATCGGAAAAAGAATTATCCGAATCTTTAAGCACCGAACCGGACTACACCGCGGTCAAGGCAGAAATCATGACCCGGAGGCAGCAGGCGGACGAAAGGAACCGCCAGATCCGCGCCAACGCCGAACGCGCGAAAGTCTACGACCAGATGGTGGAAGTCGCCAACGTGACCGCCCGGCAGACGCGGGAACTGGAAGACATCGAGAACCGCCGGACGGCGATGCTGCAGAAAGCGGAACTGCCTATGCCGGAACTTTCGATCACCGAAGACGGCGAACTGCTTTACCGCGGCCAGAAATGGGACTGCATGAGCGGATCCGAACGACTGAAAGTAGCGACCGGAATCTGCATGAAATCCAAGCCCGGATGCGGCTTTGTCCTGATCGACGGACTGGAAGCCATGGACGCGCAGACCTTAGCGGAATTCGCCGAATTCCTGACCGAACAGAATATGCAGGGAATCGGGACGATAGTCGGCGAAAATTCCGCGACGGTCATCATCGAAGACGGAAAAGTGAAAGAAAACACGCCTACCACAGCGGACCACAATACGAACCGGAAATGAACCAAATCACCAACCCAAAGGAGGAAAATTAAATGGTGAAAAAAGAACAGATCCAGAAGGAGCTGGAAATGCTCAAGCAGGACAACAAAGCCCTGCAGAAAACGATCGGCGAACTGAATGCCGAAATCGTGGAACTGAAAAAAGAGCTGGAAGAGGCAAAAAACGCGGACGCGCGAACTGAAACGGAGAAAGCGGAGAAAACGGAGAAAACGGAGAGCGCGGAAACCGGAGCGGCGGCACGAGATCCGGAATCCGAAGGAACAGCGAACAGCCAGGTGATCGAGCTGAAATGGAAAATCGGGATCCTGCTGGGAGCAATCGCCGCGAGCTGCAAGGATCACTGTCCGCACCACATGGACGAAAACGCCTGCCGGAATTGCAGCATCTACAAACCGGTTTTCAATGCCGGATTCAAAATGCCGGAAGAAATCGTTGGCGTACCGGAGTATCCGGTCGG
>JAZUCR010000684.1:0-4748 GCA_045639225.1 Victivallales bacterium | reverse complement strand
GCTCTCGCCAGAAAATTCCTCGAAATCATATATCGGATTCTCAAAAACAAATGGATTTTTGAGGATTTTACCCAATTTAAGTTGAAAACAGCTTAAAAAAACGAAAAAAACTCCGAATCGGAGTGGAAATTTATCATAGGACCCGTATCATGTTAGTCGACATTCACCAGTCCGATTCGATGGGGAACGTTTACACGCTGCGGCAGGATCTTTACGTCGAGGGTCTGACGATCCCGGCCGGATTCTCCAGCGACGGGGCGAGCGTGCCGCGGTTTTTCTGGCGGCTCATCTTCCCGCCGGGCGACCAGAAGGCACTGCGGGCGGCGTTCGTGCATGACTGGATATACCGGACGCATCCGGAAGGCTGGAGCAGGGAGGCCGCGGACATGCTGTTCCTGAAACTGCTCATTTCGGATTGGATGCCGAAATACCGCGCCGCGCTGGCATGGCTCGGCGTCCGGCTCTTCGGCGCCCGTTCCTGGAAGGAAGGTGCAGCATGAGCAATCAGTTTTCAGCAATCAGTAATCAGACAGCGGAGCATGATCCGGAGATCTCGCGTCTCCCCCTGTCTTCCGCGGTCCTGCCTATTCGGCCTATTCGGCCTATTCGGCCTATTAGGCCTATGGTTCGCGAAACCGCGGGAGGTGCCTCATGAGCGAAACGGCCATCATTACCCTGATCGGGATCCTCTGGGGCGTGGTCCAGATGTGCATCGCCGGGATCCTCGGCTGGATCGCGCTGGAGCTGCGGCAGATCCGGCAGGGACTTGAAAGCAAAGTCGAGAAGGACGACTGCAAAGACAACATGTGCAGTCATTACCAGGAGATTCAGAACCTCTGGAAAGAAACCAGGGACCAGGGCGAACGCATCGCCAAACTGGAACCATAAACGAAAGGAACCAAAATGAAAAGTCTCAAGTCACAAGTCACAAGTTACAAGTCCGCAATTACCCGCACCATCTGCCTATCCGGCCTATTTGGCCTATTCGGCCTATTTATCTCCGGCTGCAAGGCGACTGAAACGCTGGCTCAGGGGCTGACGACCAAGAACACCAGCGGCAACGGGACGGTCGTCGATACCCATATCGGGATCAATACCGAGACCAAGATCCCCGAGGTGCGCACGCTGTTCATCTCCGGCGATTTTGCAACGGTGAAGGCCGGCACGAACCAGGTCAGTTACAGGGAAGAGAGCAGCGCCAGCGTCTGGAACGCGAGCTCGATCACGAAGAAGCGCTTTCTCGCGATCACTCTGACCGATGCCGGCGATGTTCCCGCAGCAATCCGGGCGGTGGCAGAAGTCTTCAAAACCGCCGAAGCAGTCGAGGAAGCGGAGGAAACTGCAGCGGAACAATAAACCTTCCGGATACGAAAAAGCTCCGGCAAGACCTCATCTCGGGCTCGCCGGAGCTGTAATCAATAAACGTGCGCAATCAGGCTTTCTTTTCGTCCTCGGGGATCGCGTTTGCAAAAGTGATGACGCGCTGCGGGAACGGGATATTCAAGCCGGCGGCCTCGATCGTTTCCTTGAGCTGGCCTTTGATCGCCCAGAACGCATCCCAGTATTTGGCAGTCGGGACCCAGAAACGCAGGGTAAGATTCACGGAACTGTCAGCCAAATCTGCGACCAGCACCTGCGGAGCGGGATCCTTCAGGATGATTTCGTTTTTCTCCATCAGAGACTGCAGGATCTTGATACCCTGCGGCAGAGAATCGCCATAGGAAATACCGACCGTGATATCGACACGGCGGGTGTCATTGCGGGAATAATTCTTCACCGGGGTGCCGAAAATCACACTGTTCGGGGCGGAGATGAAAATCCCGTCCGGAGTGGACAAAGTCGTGGTGAAGAGACCCATTTCCTTGATGGTGCCGCTGACCGATCCGCAGTCAACATAGTCACCGACTTTGTAGGGACGGAGCAAAAGCAGCATGAGTCCGGCGGCGATATTGCTCAGGGAATCCTTCATGGCCAGACCGACGGCCAGGCCGGCGGCGCCGAGCACGGTCAGAAGACTTGCGGTATTGAATCCGAACAGGTCCAGAATGATCAGGACCGCGAACAGCCAGATGAAAGTTCTCGCGATCGAATAGAAGATATTACCGACCGAGTGGTCCAGAGAGGGAACCTTGTCCACGGCTCTCATGATGATCTTGCGGGTCAGCCGTCCGACGAACATGGCGATCAGAATGATGATCAGGGCAAGGACGAGGATCTTGCAGAAATTCATGATCGAATCGGAATAGGTGGCCCAGAAATTATTCCAGGCTTCCTGATAATTGCCCTGCTGGACAGTATCAGCCACCTGGTTGATGACTTTTTCAGTTTTTGCTGCGGCATCGCTTTTCATAAAACAACTCCTGTTTTAATGTTGGATAATGTTATTTCAAAATGAGAAAAGAGCTGATCTCTTCCGATGAGCTCTTTCCTCGGGATCCGGATAAACGGATCGGTGTCATTCCCACTCGATGGTTCCCGGCGGCTTCTGGGTAATGTCGTAAACCACGCGGTTCACGCCGTCCACTTCGGCGATGATGCGGGAGGCCATGGTCTCCAGCAATTCCCACGGCAGGCGGACGACCTGAGCGGTAACGGCATCGACGCTGTTGATGGACCGGATCGCAATAACGTATTCGTAGGTGCGGGCATGGTTTTTCATGCCGACGGTTTTCACGGGAACGAAGATCGCGAAGGTCTGCCAGGTCTTGTGATACCAGCCGGACTTCAGCAGTTCTTCGGTGACGATGGCATCGGCTTCACGGAGCATCTTCAGGGTCACGCGGTCGATCGCGCCGACATGGCGGACGCCGAGGGACGGTCCGGGGAACGGATGGCGGTCGATGAGTTCCGAGGGAAGGCCGAGCATTCTGCCGACCTTGCGGACTTCGTCCTTGAACAGTCTTTCGAGGGGTTCGACCAGTTTGAATTTCAGATCGGGGGGAAGCCCGCCGACGTTGTGGTGACTCTTGATCACGCCGTTCGGATTGCCGTCCATCGGAATGCTTTCGAGGATATCGGGGTAAATGGTGCCCTGCCCCAGGAACGGAGCATTGATTTTGGCGGCGGCTTCAGCGAAAACATCGATGAATTCCTTGCCGATGATCTTGCGTTTCTTTTCCGGATCGGAAACCCCGGCGAGCTTGTCGAGGAACCGGTCGGACGCATCGATGTAGCACAGGTTGATATCGAACGTTTTGGCAAAAACTTTCTGAACCATTTCGGGCTCGTTTTTGCGGAGGAGACCGTGATTGACGAAGACGCAGGTGAGCTGTTTGCCGACGGCTTTGTTGATCAGCGCGGCAACGACGGAAGAATCGACGCCGCCGGAAAGGCCGAGGACGACTTTCTGATCGCCGACCTGAGCGCGGATGTCTGCCACCGCTTCATCGATAAAGTTTTCCAGTTTCCAGAGGCAGTGGCATCCGCATTTGTCCTTGCAGAAAGCGATGGCTTTTTCAGCCTGGACCGCCAGGTTGTCTTTGGTGATGGTGAGCTCAAGCAGAGGGAGGCCCAGTGCTTTGAACCGGTTGAGATCCGCCTCGCGGGCAGGAACGCCCTGATCGGCACAAACGATCAGGCCGACCGGTTTTTCCTGCATGACCCGGTCCGCAGGAGTCGTGTATGGCATGACCATGGTATAGATCCCGCTGTCGCGGACCAGGCGTGCCGCCTTCTGAATGTCTTCACAGACAAAATTCAGCAGGACGATTGTTTCCGGTGTTTGTTTCATCTTTTTCTCCGTTGGTTACCTCTTGCAAAGCAAGAGAAATTTTTGCAGAACTGTACACGCTGAAACTTTTGATTGCAAATCGGATTTTTATTTTTTTCGAAAAAAAATCAGCAGGAGAAGAAATCAGGAGTTTTTGTCTGGTTCCGGCTGAAAAACCGGCACAGCCTGCGCAGCGGCATTTTCCATGATGCGGTCAAAATCCAGCAGGAAATAAAGCAACGCCATTTCATTACCGCAGGTTTTGATCTTTTCGGTCAGAAATTGTTCGATTTTCTCCCTGGTCGGCAGACTGGAACCGAACAGCCGGTGATATTCCTGATTGATCTGCTGCCAGACGATCTTATCCGCATTAGGCTGGCGGACGATTCGGGTTTCCGGCTTGCCGTCAACCAGAATTTTGCAGGTAAAACCATCCGGAAGATGATGCATCACATGCGGAAACAGCCGCGTCCAGCATGCCTCGGTCATCGTATGGATCTTGCCGGAATGATAACGGTTGATCTGAGCTTGAGTGAATCCGGCTTTGCGGGCAAGTTTCAACGCGCCGCCGCGCTCGTCCCGGCAAGTTCGCCGGATCGCTTCACGGACTTCTTCGGTAATGATCATGCTCGTCTCCTCTTTGCATTTCGTCATCGACGCCGAAATCCTCCTGCTGCGGACGTCTGTCTCCCGGAATATACCCCTCGGCAGGCAAAAAACAAATTTTTTTGATATTTTTTGACAAAATCCCCTTGAAATTATCTTTTGAGATAATTATATTATCTTATTGTTATCTTAAATGATAATTCCAACTGACAAAAAAGCCAAACCGGGGAGGGAAAACATGAGCCGACTCAAACAAAAAATCAAGAGTTGCGGACTGACGCAGCAGGAGATCTCGGAACAGACCGGGATCAACAGCAAGACGGTGAACCGGCAATGCCGGGACGGGATCCGAACGATGCGGGTCGCGCGCCGTTACGCGGAAGTGCTGAAATGCCATCCGATGGATCTGCTGGAATATTGAATCATCACCCAT
>JAZUCR010000683.1:0-21341 GCA_045639225.1 Victivallales bacterium | reverse complement strand
GCGCCATTCTGAATTACGGCCATACTTTCGGTCACGCCCTGGAAGCAGTGACCGGATACAGCGCATTCGAGCATGGAGAAGCAGTTTCGGTCGGCATGTGCATGGCGGCCGACCTGGCAGCGGCGGAGAAACTGATTTCCGCAGAAGAGGCAGCCCGGCAGGAAGCCCTGCTGAAAGCATTTCATCTGCCGGTCAACGCCGCGGGTCGCGGACTGGCGCCGAAAAAACTGCTTGAAGCCATGCTCCATGACAAGAAAACCGCATCCGGCAAGATCAAAGTGGTCCTGCCGGTCCGGATCGGACATGCGGAAGTCTTCCGGGATCTTCCGGCGGAACGGCTGGAGGAGGCGCTTTGCGGCCGGATATGACCAACCAGGAAGCCTGCATCATTCTGAATATGCTGAGCGGCATCGGGCCGGCGCGTCTGAATGCGCTGCTGGCTTTCTGCGGCGAACCGCAGGAGATTTTCCGCACCCCGCAGGAAGCTTTGTCATCCGTTCAGGGCATCAGTGAAAGCATGGCGGAAAAAATCGTCAACTGGGATAAATATATCGATCTGGATCATGAGCTGGAACTGGCCGGCCGCGGCGGAGTCGCGATCATCACCCGGGAGGACGAAGATTATCCCGAACTGCTGAAACAGATCCACGATCCGCCGATCTGTCTCTATGTCCGAGGAAAACTGCCCGATGAACTGTCCAGCCGCTCGCTGGCGGTAGTCGGCACCCGCAATGTCACCACCTACGGTCAGCGGATGGCCAAACATCTTTCCGAAGCCGCGGCCTATTCTTCATTCGTAGTGGTTTCCGGACTCGCGTTCGGAGTGGACGCGATCGCGCATCGTGCCGCCCTGGATGCGGGCGGGGAAACGGTCAGCGTGCTCGGCGGCGGACTGGCGCGGATCCAGCCGCAGGAACATGTTCCGCTGGCGCGGGAGATCGCCCAGCACGGGGCGGTCATCAGCGAATTCCCGATGGAGACCAATCCGACCCGGCATACATTTCCCATGCGGAACCGGATCATTTCCGGACTCAGCCGCGGCACGCTCGTGATCGAAGCCGGATTGAACAGCGGGTCGCTGATCACCGCGTCTTTTGCGCTGGAACAGGGCCGCACGGTGTTTGCAGTGCCCGGCCAGGCAGACAATCCGCAGGCGGCGGGATGCAACCGGCTGATCCGCCAGAATGCGGTCCTGACCGAAACCTTCGATGATATTTTGGAGGAATTCGATTTCCTGCCCGGTCTCGGCCGTCACGAAAACATGCTGCGGGAAGACGATGCCTCCGCTGCTCTCCTCGGAGACGGCGGAGAAGACGGTTCCATCAGTTCCGAAGCGGCAAAAATTCTGGATTTTCTGCAGAAGGGAGATGCATCGGTCGATGAACTTTCCGCGGCTCTGGACTGTCCCGCTGCGGAAATCTCCGCCTCGCTGATCGGGCTCGAACTGCTCAGACGGGTCAAAAAAGACGGCATGAATTATCATCGGATCCGTTAATCTGTGTTGGTCAGGAGACAGCATGAACAATGAAAATTATATTCTGATCGCAGACAGCCATTTGAGGCCGGGCGGGGAAGACGCTTTTTTCGACATGCTGGACCGGATCCGGCAATATCGTCCCGCCGGAGTCATTTTCCTCGGCGACATCTTCGAGCTCTGGGTCGCTTTGAACGGGTATGAATCCGATATTCATTTCCGGTTCCTGCAATGGTGCCGGGAAGCCAAAGAACAATTCGAAGTCGGTTTTATTGTCGGCAATCATGAATTTTATCTCACTCGAAGTCATTCGGACGCCTTTTCCTGGCTGGAAGAAAAAGAACATACTTTGAAGGATTCCGGTGTCCGGGTGCTGCACGGCGATCTGATCGACCGGTCAGACTGGGGATATCGTCTGCTCCGGGCCTTCCTGCGCAATCCGGTCACCTGGTTTCTGCTGAAAATCACCGGACGTACCATCGGTCCGAAAGTCGCCGATCATGTCCGGGTATCTCTGAAACCGACGAATCAGCTGCATAAACGTTTTCTGCCGATGCCATATCTGAAGGAATATTCCGAAAACACGGCGAAACAAAAGCTCAAAAAAATCTTTGCCGGCCATTTTCACCAGCATAAGGAACTGGATTTCCCCGAGGGAATCCCGATGGAGATTCTGCCCGCCTGGGAGGCCGCCGGCGAAATCATTCTGCTGGGACCCGGTCTGAAGTCGGTATGCGGTCCCTGGCAGGATATACTGAAATGTGATCCACTGAAATAAAATCCGAAACTACAGGAGGAAAAGACAGATGCAGACTCGATACTACATCGCGGCAAATTCACAAGAAGAACGCGGCGGAATCTACGGCTACAGCGGCGAATCCGAACCGACCTTTTTCGAACCGCTGGCAGGCGTGAATTATCTGGCTTTTTCACCCGACCGGAAGCTGCTTTATACGACCTCCGCCAAAGGGAAACAGTATTACGCCAGTGTCTACCGCATCAGGGAAGACGGTTCCCTGCAGTATCTCGACCGCCGGGAGACCCACGCGCTGTCCAGCTGCCATATCACCACCGATCCGGCAGGCGAATTTCTTTACTGCGCCAATTACCGCTCCGGATCCTTCAACGAATTCCGCCTGAAGGACGGCTTGTTCCAGGGGCCGGATTCCGAACGGTATTTCGAAATGCAGGGCACACTCGGACCGAATCCGGAACGGCAGGAGCATGCCCACGCCCACTGCACGGTATTCACGCCGGACGGCAAATATCTCTGCATCGTCGATCTGGGTCTGGACGAGGTTCAGCTCTTCGCGTTCACGCCGGGAAAGGGCATCTGCGGAACCCCGGCTTTCCATTATCACAGCGTCAATCCGGGCGCGGGTCCGCGGCATCTGCTCTTTTCGCCCGACGGCAAAACCGCCTGGCTCGCCAATGAAGTGGACAACACGGTTTCCATTCTGACCTATCAGGATGGCACGCTGACGCACCGGAACACCTTGTCCACCCTGCCTCCGGGTTTCCAGGATTACAGCAAAGCATCCGCGATCCGGCTGTCTCCGGATGGAAAATTCCTGTGCGTGAGCAACCGCGGCTACGATTCCTTCGCCTGTTTCGAGGTGAATGCTGCGGGTGATCTGAAACTGCATTGCATCGTTCCGTCCAACGGAGTCAGTCCGCGGGACATCAATTTCCTGCCGGGCGGCGCGGAATTTGTCTGCTGCAATGAAACTCCGGGGTCGGTCACCTATTTCCGATATCACGAAGGAAACTTCACTCCGGAAGAGCGACAATATGATCTGCCCGGTGCGCTCTGCTGCCTGCCGGTATGAATATATGCCGATGCCCGCATTTCAGCCTGAAACGGAGAAGGGATCATGAAAAAAGTTGCTGTTCTGCTGCCGTGCTATAATGAAGAATTGACCATAGCCAAAGTGATTGCCGATTTCCGGAAAGCACTCCCGGATGCGGAAATTTACGTATATGACAACAACAGCACGGACCGCAGCAGGGAATTGGCTGCGAAAGCCGGAGCGGTGGTTCGTTCCGTGCCGCAGCAGGGCAAAGGTTACGTGGTCCGGAAAATGTTCCAGGAGATCGATGCGGACTGCTGCCTGATGGTTGATTCCGATGACACCTATCCGGCGGAAGCCGCCCCGGATCTGATACGGGATATTCTTGCCGGAGAAATGGAGATGGTCACCGGAGACCGCCTCTCCACAACTTATTATGAGGTCAATCCGCGCAAATTCCATAATTTCGGCAATTCGCTGGTCTGTTTTCTGATCCGGCTCCTGTTCCGGCATAAAGTTTCCGATGTCATGACCGGATACCGGGCATTCAGCCGGCGTTTCGTGAAGAATTGTCCCATTCTCTGTTCAGGTTTCGAATTGGAAACGGAAATGACGCTGTTCGCTCTGGACCGCCGTCTCCCGTTCCGCGAGATTCCCGTAGCTTACCGCGACCGGCCGGCAGGAAGCGTTTCGAAGTTGAATACCTACCGGGACGGTTTCCGGGTTTTGAAAACGATTTTTCTGCTGCTGAGCAATTACCGTCCGCTGTTCTTTTTCGGGATGCTGGGACTTCTGGCCTTGCTGATTTCCGCCGTTTTTTTCATTCCGGTCCTGCTCGAATATCTGAAAACCGGTGCGGTCCCGCGCTATCCTACGCTGTTCTGTGCCGTTTCACTGGCCACAGTCGGTATTCTGCTGATCGGCTGCGGACTGATCCTGAAAACGATCAAGCATTATTTCGACTGTCTGGCGGAAATCCATTTGAAACGCTGATTTTTCAACCGGAGAGGAGTCCGATTCATGAAATATCTTAAAACGGTATCCATTTACGGGATCATTTACATCGGCCTGATAACTGTTTTTATCGGTCTGCTGGCCTTGAGCGCCGCTCTGCCGAAAAGCCGGTCTTTTCAGAGAAACATGAGATATGCGGCAAAATCTTTGCATGAGGAAGGAGACTGGCCGTATGTCGGCGGGGTGAAACTGGACAACTTTACGGATGCCCTGATCCTCAATGTCGGTTTTTCCTTCGATTCATCCTCGCCGCTGAAATCCGCGTTGAACCCGGGTTACGCCTATCCGAAAGGGGAGGAATCCGGGATTTCCGCGGTTCATTATCTCGACGCGCTGATGTCTGAAAACAAACCGGAAATGCAATTTTATTCTTACCGGAGGTATTGGTTCGGACACAGTGCAGTCATGAAAATTCTGCTGTGTTTTACCAATTTGAAGAAAATTCAGGTATCAGTCGGATTCATCACTCTCCTGCTGCTTTTCCTGTGCTGCATACGGGTTTTGAAAAATGACGGGATGATTCCCGCCCTGGCTTTGTTCTCCCTGCTCGGATTTTGCTGCCTCCATGTTTTCTTCCTGTCTTTGCAGTATTATCCTGTCATCTGGATCGGCTTGATCGGTCTGCTGATATTGGATGAATTCGACTGTCCAAACTGGAGAGGACCGGTTTTTTTCTCTTTGGGAATGCTGACAGCTTATTTTGACCTGCTGACCGCGCCGGTACTGGCTTTCGGCATTCCGGCAATGATCATCTGCGGACGCGATGCGCGGCAGGAAGAAAAAGCTGGAAATAAAAACTGGACAGCCTGGTTCCGGATCTGGTTCGGTTATACGGCCGCATGGCTGGCAGGTTATATTCTGTCCTGGGGAACCAAAATCCTGCTGGGAGTGTGGTCCGGGGGCAGCTGGAATGAAATCATCAAGCAGATATTGCTGCGTTCCGGCAGTACCTTTCAAGGAAAGGAAATCACGGTTTTCGACGCGCTCCGGAGAAATTCCGCAACTATGGTTTCCAGTTCCAATCTGGTTCTGATCCTGGTCCTGTGCTGGTTCGCATATTTCCTGATCCGGCGTCTGATCGAATGGAAACAGGGAAAAGTGCATTTCTGTCCGGGAATCATGCTGGGCTATCTGTTTTTGATGCTCATGCCCGTCGGAGTCATCGTATTGATGACCAATCACACGTATCAGCACGCTTATATGACCTTCCGCGGACTGTCGCTGACCTTGGCTTCCCTGCTGATGCTGTTGACCGCATTCCAGCCGGCCGCTGCAGAAAAACAAGCTGAAACTCAATCCCGGAGCAGCTGATTGCGCATGAGCAGGGCCGCGCCGCGTGCGGTATCGGATTTTTCCAGCCGGGAAATTTCCAGTTTCAGGTCGCGCACCGTGCCGGCAAAACAGCTCAGACTCAGCACCCGGTGAATGGATTCGAGCAGCAGATCGCCGAGCCCCGTCAGTTCACCGCTCAGCACGATCATGGAAGGATTCAGCAGCGCCACGGCAACCGCCAGCGCCCGGCCGATACTGTCGCTGACCTCGCTGGCAATGATCCGCGCCGCTTTGTCGTGCTTCGCACATTCCGTAAAATACTGCAGGCTGAACTGTTCCAGATTCAGCACGGTGTCCACGCCGCTGGAGATCGCCTCGTGGATCCGCCGCCGGATCCCCGTCTCTCCCGCCAGCGCTTCCAGACAGCCCCGGTTGCCGCATTGACACAGCGGGCCGTCCGGGTCGATCACGATATGCCCGATCTCCATCGCCTGATTCGTATCGCCGATGAAACATTCGCCGTCCTTGATGAAGCCGCCGCCGATACCATCGTCCATGCCCAGGTGGAACAGGCTGCCGTGCATCGATTTGCCCCGGACCAGATATTCCATGAAGGTCTTGACCATGCCCTCGGGCCAGACGCCCGCAGGGACGCCGTTTTCACGCGACAGCCATTCCCCCGTGCGGGCATTATCCCAGCCCGGCACATTGACTGCACGGATGGACAAACCCTGCCGGACATCCACCAGTCCCGGATCGGCGAATCCGATCCCCTTGACTTTTTTCCATTGTTTTCCAGTCTGTTCCTGGAGCATCCGCAGCACCGCGCGGATCTCATTGCGGCAGGCGGTCAGCGTGCCCCGTTCGAGCGCGGGCAGTTCCACGGAATGGAGCACATTCCCCGCCAGATCCGTCACGCTCCCGATGGTCCGCCGTACCTGAAAATCGATTCCCGCCGTCCAGAAATGATCCGGATTCAGTTTCAGCAGCGGCGCTTTCCGGCCCGTCCGCTTGCCGGTCCGGTCCGGTTCATGCAGAATCCCCGCGCGTTTCAGCTCATCTACCGCCTCGAACACGCTTGCCGCCCGGATCCCCACCGCGTCCACCAGTTCCGGACGCGTGACCTCGCCCTGCTGCAGTACGATTTCCAGTATTACAGAACGCAAATTATCTTTTTTCATTTATTTTTCACTCAAAAATCGCTTTATATGACCCGTTTCCGTATCATAAAAATAGACTTTTTTCCGAAAAAGTCAAGAAATGCCTCAAAGAATATTTGCTTTTTTTTGAAAAGAGTCCATTGTAAGAATAAGAAAACAAACCGGAATCAGGAGGATTGTTTATGAAACAAGCGAAAAACCGCCAGATGCGTCTGATGACCGTGGAAGAAGTCCAGGCGTATCTGAAGAAGAATCAGACCATCATTCTGCCGTATGCGCTGTGCGAACAGCACGGGTATCATCTCCCGCTGGACACGGATATCCGGAATGCGGAATTCTGCTCCGCCGCCCTGGCGGAAAAACTGGACTGCATCGTGGCTCCGGTCCTGAACTACACCTTCTCCGGCGGCATGCTCCCCGGCACGATCAACGTCAAGCCGAACACCTTCTCGAATCTGGTCGGCGAGATCATCGAATCGCTGACCCTGCAGGGCTTCCGCAATTTCATCATCATCCCGGGCCACGGCGGCAGCGAAAGCATGCTCCATCTGAAAGAATCGCTCCGAATCCAGAAATGGCTGAACCCCGCGCTGGCGGATGATCTGATCATGCTCTGCCCGATCTGGGATTTCTCCCCGACCTGGACCAAGCTGTTCCAGACCCGCGACTATCATGCGTCCGAAGCCGAGACCTCGCTCCTGCTCCACTGGTGCCCGGAAGTCGTCCGCAAGAAAATCGTCATGGACAAGCCCGCGGTGGCGGAACGTCTGCGCGACGATCCGGACAGCTATCAGAAACGCGTCAGCTTCACCACGCTCAAGCAGGAAGTGGTGCAGACCTCGCAGCGTGAAGATGTCAAAATCGGTGTAATGGGTTATCCGGAACGTGCCAATGCCGCGCTCGGCGCCAAAATCGAAGCCGAATTCCTGAAGAACGCGACGAAGGAGATCGGCAAGGCGATCAAGGATGCCGACAAAGCCCGCAAGACCGGCAAACGGATCGATCACGCGGACAATGCGAAACTGAAAATCTTCTCCATGTAAGCGGAATACGGAGTTTTCACCTTAACTGAAATAACAACCGAAGCTGCCGGCGGGAACCCGTCCCGGGACCGGCGGTCTTCAACCAAACAGGAGGTAACATTATGCCTATCGAAACAGTTGACAAGGAACATTTCACCGGCGGTAAAACCGAAGGCGGGATCACCAGTTCGTATGCCACCGATGACGGTGTGAAGCTGAAAGTTGCCTATTCCTTCATGGGCAGCATCTACGACGATGCGGAACGCAATGCGGCGCTGGCCGCCATGGCGCAGGACTCCCTGACCATGGGTCCCAAGACTCAGGAATTCCAGGATAAATTCGCCAAGATCCACGGCGTGAAACATGCGTTTGCGTGCACCAACTGCACCACCGCCATGCACGTCGGCACCCAGATTTTCGACATCAAGCCCGGCGATGAAGTCATCGTCACCCCGAACACCTTCGTGGCCACCTCCCTGGCCATCCTGAAGGAAGGCGGCATCCCCGTGTTCGCCGATATCGATCCGCGCACCTTCAACATCGATCCGGCCAAAGTCGCCGAAAAGGTCACCTCCAAGACCAAAGCGATCTATGTCGTGCACTATGCCGGTCTGATGGTCGACATGGATCCCATCATGGAAATCGCCCGCAAGCACGGCATCTTCGTGCTGGAAGACTGCGCGCACGCCACTGGCGCCTCCTACAAGGGACGCATGGCCGGCTCCATCGGCGATATCGGCGCGTTCTCCTTCCACTCCCTCAAGAACATCACCACCTGCGGCGAAGGCGGCATGATCACCACCAACCATGACGAATTCTGCCACGGCATCCAGAACCTCCGCTGCATGAGCAACAACCACTCCTGGGGCGAACAGGGTTCCAAATGGACCTTCGGCGACAAGGTCACCATGGAAAAGACCGATCCGATCCAGTATTGGATGCCCGCCCACTTCGACGTGATCCCGCACAACGGTCACTGGGGCAGCAACTACCGCATGAACGAGATCCAGGCCGCCGTCGGCTGCGCCCAGCTGGACAAGCTCCCGATGCTCACCGCCAAACGCCGTGAGATCGCCCACAAGATCACTGCCGGACTCCAGGGCGTCGAAGGCGTCGAGACCGTTTACGAACCCGAAGGATACAACCACGTGTTCCATCTTTACACGCTCTGCATCGACGAAAAGAAACTCGGCGGCAGCCGCGATGAATTCATGCAGACCCTGTATCAGGAAGAAGGCGTGCAGACCATCCTGCACTATCAGCCCACCTTCCACTTCACCGGTCTGCGCCGCATGGGCTACGATCCCAACCAGTGCCCGATCGCGACCGAGTTCTTCTACAAACGCGAAATGAATCTCCCGATGCATCCGCGTCTGACCGAGCAGAACATCAAGGATATGGTCGAAGGCATCAAGAATACCGCCGCCAAGCTCCGCAAGCGTCACTGCAAAGCCTGACGGTTTCTGTATCCGTTATCGGTAAAACCGACCGCCGCCCGGATGAAGTTGTTCCGGTCGGCGGTTTTCTTTTCTCGCGGACACCAAAAATACAGCAGGGTATTTCATTTTCGTCCTGGCGGAGACAGTATTCATCGTCGAAGATGTTGTCGGATATCGGGGACAAAGTTATTGGATGATCACAGTTTCAAAGCGGAGCGGATGCCCGTGATCATCATCTGCATCGCCACCACCGCGATGATCAGACCCGTCACCCGGATCAGCGGGCCCAGCAGATGCGTTTTCACGAGAAACTTATTGATCCCGCCCGCACAGATCATCAGCAGGAAATTGATCAGCAGAGCCAGCGTCAGGGCGGCGCAGGTCGGCAGCAGACCGTCCGCCACACTGGCGGCGATCACGGCCGCGATCATCCCGGGACCCGCGATCAGCGGCGTCGCCAGCGGAACCAGAGAAATGTCCGTCAGCCCTTCCATCAGGGAATCCTGCTGCTGTTTGACAAACCGACCCTGGCTGACCGCAGTCCAGCCGATCACGAATACGACCAGCCCGCCCGTGATCTGGAGCGAATAGAGTTCCACCCGGAAGATCCGTCCCAGCAGGAATTGTCCCGCCGCCGCCAGCAGGATCAGGATCAGCAATGCCGCCGCAGAAGATTTCCAGGAAAGTTCGAAGTTTTTTCCCGGGCCGGACGACGGCCGGTATGAGGCCAGAAACATGATTTTACTGGCCGGATTCAGCAGGGCCAGCAAATACAGCGCATTTTCAAAAACCGATCTCAAATCAAAATTTACTTGCATTTCAAATCTCCATTCATAAATTTTACTGCAACATACTTGACTTTTGTAATATTATCAATATATTAAAATACAAAAATCAATGTATACGGAGTATTGAATTATGGAATTGACGCAGCTGAAATATTTTGTCCTGACAGCCAAAGAACTGCATTTTGCGCGGGCGGCGGCGAAGCTCGGAGTCACCCAGCCTTCGCTGAGCCGCGGGATCCAGACTCTGGAAAAGGAACTGGACACCCAGCTCTTCCACCGGACCAACAAATGGCATGTGGCACTGACGCCGGCGGGGGAAGCGTTCCTGCCGGAAGCGGAAAAAGCGCTGCGGCAGCTCCGTTATGCCGAAAACCGCGCCCGCGCCGCCGGGGAAGGCAAATTCGGCCGTCTCACGGTCGGCGCCCTCTCCTCAACGCTCGGCAAAACCGCATTTATCGACACGCTGACGGAAATGAACCGGAAATACCCGGGCGTGGCACTGGAAGTGATTGACTCCAATTCCGCCGAGTTGACGCTTCAGATGCGGGACCGGGCGCTGGATCTGGCATTTCTCCGGGCCACGCAGGAACTGCAGGCCGATGAGGAACTGGTCTGCGAGAAAGTCTACAACGACCCACTGGCGGTGGTGCTGCCGCGGACCCATCGTCTGGCAAAGAAAAAAGATTTGAAAGTGGCCGATCTGGCGCAGGAACGGTTCATTCTGGTCCCGATGCGCACCTCGCCGTCGTTCCGGAATTATGTCTGCGGGTTCTGCGAAACCAAAGGCGGATTCGATCCGCTGACCACCGATGAGATCAGCAGTTCATATGCGGCGCTGCGGCTGGTGGAGGCGGGCATGGGCACCACGATCGTTTCCGCCACGTATGCGGGACTGTTCGGGGAACGGCTCTGCTACCGTCAGTTCAGCGATTTCCAGCCGGCATTGCCGGTTTACGCGGTCTATGCGGACGCGGGCAGTTCGCCGCCGCTGAAAAACTTCCTGGAGATACTGAAAGCCAACCTCATCCGCTCGCCCGAAAAATTCGACCAGTGATCCATTGTTCCATCATCCGCTATGGAACAAAAAACTTGACAAATGAAAAAACCGGTGTATAGTCCTTAGCAGATTCAGGGAAACGGAAGAATGAAGGATTTGACCAGTTATGTTTACGGTTTTGAAGAAATGATACAGGGAAATTTCCTGTACGTGGACAAAACCGAATACATCTGGCAGCTGATTCGCCCAACCAGTGCCGGGTATTTTCTCTCCCGCCCCCGCCGTTTCGGAAAATCTCTGACCATTTCTACCTTGAAAGCCGTATTCGAAGGCAAAAAGGAACTCTTCAATGGGCTGGCAATTTATGATAAGCCGTATGACTGGAAAACATATCCGGTCATTCATCTGAGTTTTGCGGACTTTACCTCTGTAAACGATACGATGGAGAAACTGGATCGATACCTGCTTCGAAAGGTGAGGGAGATTGCGAAAGAGTTAAAAGTTCCTCTGACGATTGATGATGATTCTTCGCAGGCATTCGCCGAACTGATCGACTTTTTCAAAAGTAAAAGTCAGGTCGTCATTCTGGTTGACGAGTATGACAAGCCGATTCTGAATAACATCACCAATCCCGATGTCGGGGATATTCTGAAATGCCTCAAGGGTTTTTACAGCGTTCTGAAAGACCGCAATACACAGGAACGTCTGCTCTTCGTTACCGGCGTCAGCAAGTTCTGTCATGTCTCGCTGTTCTCCGATCTGAATAATCTCACGGACATCACGATGGATGCCCGGTATGCCACGATGCTGGGATATACTCAGAAAGAATTTGAAGCATATTTTAAAGAACAGATCAGGGATGCAGAGCAAAAACAATCTCTGAGCCATAATGATTTTCTGGCGGAAATCAAAAACTGGTATGACGGCTTCCGGTTCCACGCCGATTGTGAGACAGTATATAATCCGGTATCCCTGGCGCAATTCTTTGAACATGGCGGGGAATTCAGCAACTACTGGTTCCAGACCGGCACGTCAAGTTTTCTGTTCGAAGTCATGAAACAGCAGAGTTTCAATCTGCCGGACGCGTTGGAAACCACGGTTTCCGCCTCGTTTTTCGAAGCATTCGAAATCGACCGGCTCAATCCGAAAACCCTGCTGCATCAAACCGGATATCTGACCATCGGCAAAACGGTGAAAGTCCCGGTCCCGTTCACCAAAGTCATGAACACAGAATACACGCTGGTTTTCCCGAATTACGAAGTCAAGAGTTCGTTCAGCGACCATCTGCTGAAATTTTACACCAATGTCCAGACCGACCAGTCACAGCGCCTGATCCGGAATCTGATTCAGGATATCGGGTCCGGCAATGCGGACGGTTTCATGAGACAGCTTCAGGTCCTGTTTGCAAACATCCCCTATAACATGCGGGGAAAAGAAGAACATGATTACCAGACCGTCATTTATGTGATCTTTATGATGCTGAATGTCTTTATCGAAGGCGAACACCACACCGGAGAAGGACGTATTGACCTGATGTTCAGCGCCGGCGAATGGATTTATATCATAGAATTGAAGCTGAACAAAACCGCAGAGGCGGCAATGCAGCAGATCCATGACAAAAATTATGCCTTGAAGTTCCGGAACCGCGGCAAAAAGATCATGCTCATCGGTGCCAATCTGGATTCCGGTAAAGGCCAGCTTACCGATTGGATCAAGGAAGAATATCACTCCTGATACTTAATGCGGTTCCCCCCGGGAAAATTCGACCGCTGATCCATCGTTGTACCTTTCCGGCACTGCGGACCGGTTCATTTCCGAATCAGGATCCCCTGCCTTTTTCCGGCACTTTCACGGAAAAAGAACCATTCGCATTCGGTTTGACTGTCTGCGTCGAAATATTCTTACCGTTCAATTTATGGAGCAGCATCCGGAACTGACTCCCGTTCAGATGGATTCCGTAATCGGCGAAGTTGGCGGCAAAGTCCTGCTGACGGTTCTTTTCCCTTGCGGAATGCTGCTGGCCAGGCTGCGTGATACCAATAATTCGCAGTCCGTCATCGACTATATCGATTCCTTTGAACGGAATTTCGGCCTGGATATGTTTCAAAAATTATTTCCCGTGATCTTGACAGACAATGGTTCCGAGTTTTCCAACCCCATGGCTATTGAGTTCAGTCCCGTGACCAAAGAACGACGGACATGGGTCTTTTACTGCGAACCAAACGCCGCCAGGCAAAAAGGGAATATTGAGAACAATCACACCAATCTGAGGCGAATCCTCCCTAGAAAAACTTCCTTCAATGCCTTGACTAAGATGACATCGATCTCGTCCTTTCTCACCTCAACAGCTATAACCGCAAACTTTTCGACGATATCCCTGCCATTACACGGTTTAACTCCATTTTCAGCAAGAATATCCTAAAAAAAATGAATATCTCCCTCATCGGTCCCGATGAGGTCATTATTGACAAACAACTCCTGAAAGGGAAAATCTGACCAAAAAAATTTTTTCTGCTGAATCAGGTGCTTTTACTCTTACAAATTCGCCCCTGATCCAATCCTGTTTTAATGGTTTTTTTCAGAAATCTTCCAAATACGGCTTGACAAGCCAAGGTAAATAGAATATATTATTTAGCATTGGAGGGATCATGGTAAGGATTTCGGACAATATCAAGCGCAGCAAACTGAAAACGGAACTGGAACACCGGATCGTCAACGGAGAATTTTCCTACGGAGACCGCTTCCCCGGTCTGAATCAACTGGTGCGAGAATACCAGGCCAGTTATGTCACCATCAACAAGGCGGTCATGCTTCTGGCCGATGAGGGGTATCTGCGCTGCCGTCCGGGTGTCGGTTATTTTGTCTGTTATGCCAAACCGGATTCGGTCGGGCGCAAAGAGATCAATCTGATTTCTTCACAGGGATACCGGCGGTTATACCGTGCGGATTTCGATTTCGGGCAGGAGCTGTTCGAAAAACACGGCTGGAAAGTCAATCTGCTGCTGGGAAACGATGTCTATGACTTTACCGAACAAATCAATTCCCCGCATGCCTATTCGATCATAACCACTTTCCAAACGATCAACTGGCAGCGTTTCTCTGCAACCTTCGGGCATATTGTCCGGCGGACGGTCATGCTGGGAAAACTCTCCGGCAATCCGGAAATCACCAGTATCGTCGCCGACGAATATGAATCCGTCCGGCTGTGCATGGAGCATTTTGCCGCCATGGGCCGACGGAAAGTCGCACTGGTCTGTGTTTCCCCGAAAACGGAACTGGAATCGCTCCGGATCGCCGCCTGGCGGAAGATGGCCATGGATTCCGGATTGTCACTGGAATGGATCGACGATCATCTGCTTTCCCTGGATCTGGAAAACCATCCGGATTTTTCCAGACAGATGTCTGCGTGTTACAGTCACTGGACCGCTCATGAACTCCGGGATGCCGATGGTGTGATCGTGCCTTCCGGACTGAAATATTTCCTGTCCGCCTGTCAGCAGAACGGGATATCGATCCCGAATGATCTGGCGGTGATCCACATCGGCCGACAATCGGAACTGGAACGACTGCCGGCCGGGGTTTACTATCTGGACAACAATTACAGCGGACATTTTCAGTATGCGCTGGATATTCTGGAAGCGCGGTTCAAAATCAACCGGGCCTCGCAGGGAACCTGGTATTTCTGTCCCCCGCTGGGCATTGTACCATCTCCGGAAAAACATTGTAATAAAACGATAACAAACAAGGAAGGAATTACAAAATGAAGAGCAATTCAACCAACGGGAAAACTGATGCGGCAAAAATCAGTGTCAAGACATTTACATTGATCGAACTTCTGGTCGTAATTGCAATCATTGCGATTCTGGCAGGAATGCTGCTGCCTGCGCTGAACAATGCCAGGGAAAAAGCCAGAATGGTTTCCTGTGCCGGCAACTTCAGTTCGCTGGGAAAAGCATCCCTGCTTTATGCAGAAGACAACAAAGAATTTTTTCCGATTCTGGCCAGGGAAGACGTCGCCCCGAACGATTTGTCCGGGAAAATGACCTGGGCATTCATGGTCAATCCTTATCTGGAGGTATCCAAGGAAGTCACGGCAACTGACATTCCCCCGTGCGGCGGGATAATCAGACAACATGGACAGACCCGTCTCCACAAGCTGATCTGTCCGACTTTACGGTCAGTGCTGGTTGAAAAAACAATTGCGGAAGAGGGAAATTCGTGCTTTTACGGGATCGGCATCAATATCTGGGGGGCCAAGGGATACGCCAGTGATATCTGGACCATCAAACGGTTTCTGCGGCCTTCCATGACCATGCTTTATTCCGAAGGACAGCACGTTTTTGTTCATTACAGCCCCAACCATCCCTAGGACGGGATGATCTTTCCACATAAGGGCGGGGCCTCCAGCGGCGGGGTGTTGAGAGGATCTCCGGGAATCGGTTCCTTCGTGTTGGGGGACGGACATGTGGCGCAATTCAAGTCGGCAAAGATACCGTTTTCAGGAACTCCGGGCGGATCCTGGAAAAATATCTTCTTCCATCCGAACGAGAACCCTGATTCCACCTATTAAGCAGATCAGAAACAGGTTTTCCATCCATGAAAAAAATATTTCTTGTGCTTCTGTCGGTGATGGCAGGAATATTGACGGGGGGCGATTTCGTTGCCGACCCCGGCACGAAGCTTCAGATCGTGCTTCCTGAAAAACTTCCGCATGAAGCGATGCGACGGCATTTTGACACGGCAGCTAAACGCCTGGCGTCCGCCTTAGAGGCGGCATTCGGGAAATCAGTCCCCGTGGTCGTGGAAAGTGCCGCGGCTGCGAACCGGAAAACGATCTATATCGGCAACACAGCCAAAGCACGTTCACTGGGTCTCAAACCGGCAGATGGGTTCAATTACTGCATTGCAGCCGGGGACAACCATGTTTGCATTGCAGGTACGGATCTGGCCAGGCTGTCGAAAGTTTACCACCCGCAGCGGGCGGCACAGGAGGAATTCATTCTGGGGTCGGTCCGCGGGGTCGTTGAGTTTTGTGAAAAATTCCTTGATACCCGGTTTCTTTGGCCGGGAGAAACAGGGACGGATTATGTCAAACTGTCACAGCTTCGGGTCCCTGCGGGAGTGATCCGCAGCAAACCTCCCCGGTTCAAACTTGCCGCAGGAAGTTATCCGTCATATCTGGATATTTGTTACGATTACGCCCTTGGCTGGTTCGGACGCGGCTCATGGCAGGTTTTCGGAGGACATTCCATCCGGAATCTCGGCAGCGAAAAACTGTTCAAGGAACATCCCGAATATTTCGCGCTGATCAAAGGGCGGCGCATGAAAGGGTCATTTGCTCATTACTGCCTCTCCAATCCGGCGGTTTTGAACCTGTATGCTGAAATCATCCGGAAGTGCCTGGATGATGGTGCTGAAGTTTACGAAGTCGGAATGGATGACTGTTATCAGCCGTGCGAATGCAAAAAATGCCGGGCGATGCATCCCGATCCCGGCGAAAGGATCTGGATTTTCTACCGGAAACTGGCGGAGAAGATTGCCGCAAGCCATCCGGAGAAAACACTTCTGCTTCTTTCTTATGACAAAACCGTCCACCCGCCAGTGACCTTCGACACTTTTCCCGGCAATGTCAAAATCGAATTATGCCAATTCGATCAAGCACTTTTTGCGAAATGGAAACAATACAAAGGGGTTACCGGGATTTCAGTCTACATTTATAACTGGGGTTGTTTCCTGATCCCGGGCTTTACGCCCAAGCGGACTCCGGATTATATCGCGGACCAGATGAAACTGCTGACCGAAAACAATGTTCAGGGGATCTACCGTTGCGGTTTCGGAGAAAACTACGGACTGGAAGGTGTCTTATATTATCTGCACGGCAAACTGATGCTGGATCCGGAACTCAATGTGGAGAAGACCGTTGATGAATTTATCGGGCGTGCTTTCCATGAAGCGGCTCCGCCGATGAAGGAATTTTTCCGGAAAATGCACGCTCAGCTGGCATACTTTACCCGGTTATACGGCGAATTTGCCGGACCCAATCAAAACCTGCAGCAGGATTTCCGGAAAAAAAGGCTTCTTACCAGCGACCCGCGCGAAGTGATTCAGCTGCTGTGGCCTGCATCCCAACTGCGGATGCTGGAACGCGACCTGAAAGCAGCGGAACGGGCTGCAGTCGATGAAAAGGTGAAAAGACGGCTGGCACTGGTTCGAACCGAATTCGATTATGCGAAACTTCTTTCCCAGTCGCTGCGGGCGTATTCCGCGTATCTGGACCAGCCGGATCAGGAGGGGTTCCGTAAAGTGGAAAAAACCGTGAAGGGGCGCCGGAATTTTCTGGATTCGCTGTGTGATGCCAAAGGCCGGATCAAACCCTTTCCAGGATGGCCGGAAATGCAGATTTTTTCCTCTTCCGCTCAATTTCCCTCTCTGGGGCCGAACCGCCAGATACTGGAAGTCAATGGCAAACTGGAAGCTCCTATTGCCGGCCCCCTTACCTGGAATTTTGAAAATTACCGTAAAAACAACGTACTGCCGGATGCCGCGAGGAAAAGTCTGACTGCAAAATTTACGAAGATCCCGCCGCCTAACGATTATCGGGCAGAATGCTGGAAAAGTGTGCCTTGGGGAAAACTCTGTCAGCTGAATTCCTCCAAACCGAAGACAGGGGGCTGGTTTAAGGTGCTTTACAACAAGGAGAACCTGTATATCTTTATGCAGTCTGCTGTTCCCACGGACAGGAAATACACTTCGCTCGGACGGAATGCAGCAGCGGGTCAGACCGACAGTGCGGAAGTTTTCATCGATCTGGAAGGGATGGGGCGGATGTATTACCATTTTCTGGTTAATCCTGTGGAAAATTCATACCGGGACGGTGCCTTCGGACTGATTGTCGATCCTTTAAATCTGCTCTATCAGACCTACGACCCGTCTTGGGATGGACAATGGAATTATTTCACCCGCCGTCTCCAGCTGGTAAAAGGACAGCCGGACCACTGGTGGATGATGATGAAGATCCCGTTCAAGACGCTGAATACAACGATGCCGGCCAAAGGGACGATCTGGAACCTCGATTTCGGCCGGACCCAATTTGAAAAGAACGGCGACTGGAAAACAGCCAAACTGTTTTTGTGGTCCGGTCCGGACGGAAAATTCCATGACCGTTCCTCGTTCGGCGAACTGATTTTTGAATAAAAACTCTTTTCCAGAACCCGGTTCATCCGTTGCGGGCATCGACGTTCGGAACGGATGAACGGCGGAAGGATAATATCACGAAAAAAAGTTTTCCCGCCTTGCTTTTTTTCAACAATTTTACGGAAGATACGATCTTACCGTTTCTTCAGGAGAAGGGCGGCCAGGGCGCGGAGACGCATGGCGAGGTACCAGCCGGTTGCAAAAAGCCGGCTGCAACCGTTGTTTATCAGAATCCGGCGGACTTCCGCCGCGGTCGCTTTGCGGCGTTTCGTGCTGACGCCGCCAATGGCAAAATCGGTCAGGGTTTCATCCAGATAGGAGAACCGGACCCCTGCCCGGCCGGCTTTCAGGAAAAATGCCAGATCGGCACAGATCGGAAAAGATAAATCAAACGGACCGTATTTTTCAAAGACTTCCCTTCGCACGAAAACGGTCGGATGGAAGACCCGGAATCCGCCGAAGGAAGCCAATCCCGAGGCCGGTTTCACGCAGCGTCCGTTCACCTGCAGATTGCCGTGCAGCAATTCCGTTTCCGGATGCGCGGCGAAATAAGCGGCGACTTTCTCCAGGGTGCCGGGCAGATAATGGTCATCGGCATTGAGCCACGCCAATATATCGCCCTGAGCCCGTTCCGCGCCGCGGTTCATCGCATCGTAAATGCCTTTGTCGGGTTCGGAAAAGACCCGGACCGCCGGATCGATAGAACGGGCGATCTCCACCGAGCGGTCGGTCGAACAGTTGTCCATGAGCAGATGCTCGACCTCATTCCCCCTGACGCTTTCCACGCAGCGGGCGATGGATCTTTCCGCATTCCAGACGGCAGTTATGACGGAGATCTTCAAAGGAAAACCGCCTCTCCGTCATGGGCGAGCAGCACGTTTTCCCGCTGCGCGATCTTTTCCTGTTCCGCCGGATCGGCCGGCCACAGGGTGCGGGCGCGATGGTCGAACCAGATGCGGCTGTTTTCGTCGAGATTGCCGTTTTCGGTCAGCGTATGGCGCATCATGGCAAACATCGCCGGGTCGGTATGTTCGAAGATCCGCCAGTTGCCGGGCTCGGACATGGTGGCATCCCAGATGACGCCGTTCAGGTAAGTCTTGCCCAGCAGACGGTACGCCAGAGTCGGGAACCAGGCAGTATCCAGCGCGTACAGCAGCGTGCGTTCCCTGCCGGAGATCAGGTAGAGGAAAGCCTTTTCGTAAATATCCGTGACCGTATGATTGGCGGGCAGAGTGAGGAAATCGTAATCACCGGCCCGGAACCGGCTGCCGTAATCCAGTTCATGGACCGCAGCGCAGTAAGGAGCGGCCTTGGCGCAGACAGTCGCCGGACCGAACAGCTCGATTTTATTTCCATGGGCAATGGTCTTCAGGGAATCCAGATTGAAATGGTCGCCGTGGCTGTGGGTGACGACGATCGCGGTGATTTTGGAATAATCGGCGCCGAACCGTTTCAGAGCCGCGGCGGCGGAAGGTCCGCAGTCGATCAGCACGGAATCATCGATCAGCGTGGCGGTGCTGCCCATGATCCCGGGTTCTCCGTATTTCGACCAGTCATAATCGGCCGCACCGGTACCGACAAAGAAAATCTTCATCGCATTTACTCCTGTTTTTCAAAAGCGCGCAAGGCGTTCTGAACAAACGCCGAGGCTATTTTCGGATCGAGTTCGCCCAGCGGACGCAGGGCGGAATTGGCATCGACCGCATACGGACGGACGGTCCGCACGGCTTCCGCCACATTGTCGGGATTGAGACCGCCGGCAAGGATGACCGGACGGCGGACCGTCTTCACGATCCGTGCAGTAGTCTGCCAATTATGGATCTTACCCGTGCCGCCGACTTTCCCGGTGACCGGATCGAAACTGTCCGCCAGGAAACCATCGGAACAGACCTCGAAACCGGCGGGAGCGGGATTGACTTCATCGGGAACCTGTCCGACATGGAGTACGGTGATCAGTTTCGCGGCATTGCCGAAAGTCTTCCGGAGAACGGCAATCTGTTCCGGCGTGCAGCCGCCGTGCAGCTGCAGGGTAAGGATACCGGTTTTTTCCACGATCCCGAGGATCTCCTGCGGTTCCGCCAGATGCGTCACCAGTACGGGGGTCACGAACGGCGGCAGCAAAGCGGTGAGCCGGGCGGCTTTTTCCGGCAGAATGAAATCCCGGGAGGGAAAACGCTGTCCGACCAGAAACCCCACCGCATCCGCACCGGCATTGACGGCGGTTTCCAGTTCGGTTTCGTTTTTGATGCCGCAGATTTTAACCCGCATGATAAACCTCCCACAGTTTGCGGATCCCGCTGACGGTGAAGAAATCCCCGCCGTCGGACAATCCGTCGAGATGATTCAGGAAAAAACTGCGGTCACCGCCGCAGGCAACAATCCGCAGGGAATCTGTCTCACAGAGGCTTTTCCATTGACCGATGAGCGCTTGAACCGCACCGATGACCGCACCGTCCGTGCCGATCCGCATGGCGTCAGCCGTATTCGTGCCCGGCAGCGGGGGAACCGCATCATAGAGAGGCAGCAGCGGCAGCTGGGCGGTATGATCGTGCAAAGCCTGCCGGAGCAGCATCCGTCCGGGCAGAATGGCGCCGCCGGCGAACTGCCGGTTCTTCGTGACATATTCGAAAGTGACGGCGGTGCCGAAATCGATGGAAAGAGCCGGCAGGGAACCGTTCAGCAGGGCGGCGGCATTGGCAAGCCGGTCGGCGCCGACCGTGGAAAAATCCAGCGGGGAAGCTGCAAACGGCAGTTCCACGGCACCGGAAACGACAAACGCATCCATCTTGCGGAGAGCCGCCGTCAAGGCGGGGACTACGGAAGCGGCCGCGAGGCCGGGCAGATATTGCGTTTGAGACTGCGGATCGAAATCCGCCGTGGGAACCTGCTCCGCGGGCAGGAAATGACCCGGCCCGGGAGAATCGAACACCTGAACATGAGTATTGCCGATGTTCAGGATGCGCAGGAAATCAGCCACGTTATCCGCCGAGTTTTTCGATGATCTTGATCATCGGCATGAACAGCGCGATAACGATACCGCCGATGACGACTGCCAGACCGACCATCATGATCGGCTCGATCATCGAGGTCAGGGCTGCCACAGCATTATCGACTTCTTCGTCGAAGGTATCGGCGATTTTGTCCAGCATTTCAGGCAGCTTACCGGTTTCTTCACCGACTTCGATCATACT
>JAZUCR010000682.1:0-2837 GCA_045639225.1 Victivallales bacterium | reverse complement strand
CCCGCCATGCAGGAAGGCGTCCGGATGATGGTTGTCCAGGGTCCGGCCGCCGTAGCAGGCCGTGTCCGGGAGGCGGCCGCCGTCCATGATGTCGTGCTGGTTGAGCAGATGGTCGCCGACGAAGCGGCGGCTTTCGCGTTTGCCCGGCAGGGACCCGATCCAGGCGAGCTCGAAATTGGGGCAGCGTCCGTCGGGATGGTTTTTCATATACGCCCACACGCCGTAGGCAATCCGTTTCAGTTCCCAGGCAATGTCGCCGGCGTCCCCGAGCGTATCCAGATTGCCGCCGTATTCGATCCACCAGAAATTGTTGTTTTCCGGATACGGGTTGATATGGGAATAGGACGAGTGGACATAATCCTGGGTTTTCCCGCGCAGTTCCGGCTTGATCGAGCGCGCCGCGAAAAAGGCATCGTCGTAGTGATGCGCCCACACCGGCGGAATGAACGGATGATGTTCCGCGCAGGGACGCAGCTGCAGCAGGATCGAATTGCCCATGGTCTTCCGGTCGGCGGCCGTGTTTTCCAGGAAAGTCTCGCCGAATTCGGCCCGGCTTTCGCGTCCGACCCGGTATTCCGCGCCCGAAAGCGCCAGGATGCCGTCGCCGGAACAGTCCGCGAAGAGTTTGCCTGCGATCCGGTAACGCCGGTATTCGTTGCCGTTCCACGCGGTCACGCTCACGATCCGCGCGCCGTCCGTTTCGACCGCTTCCACCGAGGTGTTCAGCAGCAGTGTGATGTTCGGTTCCGCGCGGACAAACGACAGCAGGATATCATCCCACAGCGTATAACGCATGAGCGGGTTGTAATAGATATTGTTGAGCTGGATCTCCTCGAGCAGACCGGTCTCCTTGCGTTCCTTGCCATGGGCGCCGCAAATGCCCATGCGGATCTCGCTGGAGGCATTGCCGCCGAGCACGGGACGGTCCTGGATCAGCATGACTTCCGCGCCATGCCGGGCCGCCGCCACCGCCGCGCAGATCCCGGACAGTCCGCCGCCGACTACCACCAGATCAAAAACTTTCGACTCGTATGTCATCTTCTTCCTCCTGCAGGTTCACTGATTGATTTTCGTTACAGGCTGATACGGCTTTTCCGCGGCCGGATAAAACTGATTCGTAATACAGCCGATATATTTCGGGTCCTTCAGCTGATCCGAAACCGGATGGGCCTCGACCCGATGTTTCCCGATCTCGATATAATATCGGCCTTTTTCCCGAATAACGCCCGATCCGGAATCGAACTGTCCCGGCGGCATCAGTGCGGCATAGAACAGTCCGTCGGATTTTTTCAGCATGAAAACTTTTTGTGACTTCACCTCGACAATGTAATCATTGTTCTTATCGGAGAACAGCAGGTTGCCGTTTTTCAGCCGGAAAACGTTGAAATAAGTCCGTCCGCCGGTGTTGATCCACAGATCCTGAAACGTTTCCTGACCGTTCTTCCGGAAACGGAACCGGTAATCGTATTCCGCCAGAAACGGATGGATCGAACGTTCCTGAAACGCCAGTTCCGTGCCGTGTTCATGGACGATCTTATACGTCCGCCACGGCCCGCAGTAATTTCCGTTGGAAGTCATGAACCAGATAAATGGAGCGAGAGTCAAAACGACCGCCGTCAACGCCAGACAGACGAACGCGACATAATACGGTTTCTTCGATTCGGGCTCCGCGCCGTCTGCCGTTCCGTACCGTTTCCGGATATAATTCTTCATTCCGGTAATGACCCGTATCCCGACGAATATGCTGAAGAGCACCGCTGCAAACGACAATACACCATAGAGAGGCAGGATTTCCGGCAACACCAGAACTTTCCTGAAAATAAACAGCAGAGCCATCAGCACATTCGGCAGGACCACCATGGTCGCGCAGCCGACCGGGACGGTTTTCCATGCGGTAACGACACTGCCGGCCGAACGCCGGGTTTTCGGGATCGCCCACAGCACCAGCGCGGGCAGCAGCAACAGAAGAAACACCAGATCCATGATTCACCTCGGATGTATGGGAGGAATTATTTTAAGATTGCAGACGATCAGGAAGATCCACGAATAGAACAGGACCATCATACCGACAAAAATCAGACCCATCCAGTCGAACTCCGCCTGAAATTTTTTCTGCAGGAAACGGCAGAGTCCGGCCACGGCCAGCACGGCGGCGACGATCCCCAGCGGGAACCAGAAAAACGGGATGGACGCAATGACCAGAAAACGCCCGAGGCTCGAATCGAACCGGTCGAGAGAAAAGAGAGTGATGACCAGATCCATCAGGAGAATGCCCAGCACCGGCACCAGCAGGACCAGCGTGCATCCGGCGGGCATGGTTTTCCAGCCGGTCATCATGATGCCCGGCATCCGGCGCGTCCGCGGGACCGTCCACAGCACTGCGGACAGCACGAGCAGCGATGCGCACCAGATCCAGAAATCCCGCATTTCACACAGAAAATCGATCATGTATCACCTTTGACAATGGAATCCATGGGAGAAATATAATACAGGTTTCGGCACATTGCAAACGGAAAAGGCAAAAACGGAGGAGGAGCTGCCGGACCGCGTTTTCGGACCAGTCGGACCAGTCGGACCGATTGGACCAGTCGGACCGATTGGACAAGTCGGACCGATTGGACAAGTCGGACAAGTCGGGCAAGTCGGACCGATTGGACAAGTCGGACCGGACGAATCCTGTCGACCTTCGGATCAGCAGCAAAAATCCAGTTTTTTTTCATTTATTGCTCTTGATTTTTTATCATTTTCAAATTACAATCGAGTAGGAGGCCGCGCCTTATTGGGGCGGCCGTCCTCTCACACCACCGTACGTGCCGTTCGGCATACGGCGGTTCAAC
>JAZUCR010000681.1:0-17593 GCA_045639225.1 Victivallales bacterium | reverse complement strand
GATCGCGACTACCTGATTCCAGGAGAATTCCATGCCGCCCCGTTTCCCGGTCGCCTGCATGTTTTTGAGCGTCCCGCGCGGATCCTGCCAGCCGAGGAATACTCCGCGTCCCCCGCCATAATATGCCGTGAACTGCATCGTCATGGTGCCGGATGGATATTTACCGAACTGTCCGTATTTGAAGGAATCACGCGTGGGATTCTTGATTTCCGCTCCGCATTGGAACGGATACAGGAACGCATCGTCGGTTCCCAGTTTCGGGGTGCGGGTTTCCGGGAAGACCACTTCTCGGAGGACCAAATCGGGCGTCCGGTTGTCGATTCGGAGGCGGGCGCTGATCCCGTCGTCCAGAAATTCATACCGGATCTCGGCGGTGAATTTGACCGGCTCGGTTCCCTGCCAGACCGCGGTCAATCCTTTTTCGCTGCAATCTGTGACCGTGTATTTCTGTTCCGCGGAGCCCGTGTTGATTTTTTTGCTTCCGCGTCTGCCGCTGAAATTCCAGCTCAGCAACTTGTCTTCGAGAACGCTCTTTTTGCCGATCCGGTCATAGATGCCCAGCAGAGGTTCGCCCGTGCCGGTCGTTTTCCCGACCAGAATCAAGACCTGCGGCTTTACGATCAAAGCGGCTCCGCAGCGGGGGTCGAAAGCACGGATGAAAGCCTCATCGTCCGTCGCCCGGAATGCGGTTTTCAGTTTGGATGCGGCCATTTTTCCCTGCTCGGGATCCAGGCGGTGCAGCGATTGCAGCGCCCATTTCCCCGCCGGAGATACGGCTTGCTGATTTTGAAGTGCGGGATTGATTTTGCGGGCGGATTTTACTTTGACATACCGACTGGCGTCCACCAGTTCCGCAATGGCAGCTTCATTCAATGCCTGCGGGAATGCCTGGATTTCGGCAACTTCTCCCCGGAAATACCAGGGACCGCCCCAGCCTTTGCCGACTTCTATCCGCCCGGCTGTCTCCGGCGGTGTGATGAACGGATGTTTGCCGCGTCCGACCCGGTTCCCGTCGATGTAAGTGGTCGTATAATATCCGATATCGCCTTGGGCATGGTCGTTGTAGTATTCGTAAACCACGGCGAAATGGTGCCACACACCCGGCTCCGGTTTGAACTCGCTCATCAAGGGCGCACCCATCTTCTTCCCTTTTGCCGAGTCGACGATATTGGAGTAAAGCTGATGCCCGTAGTTGCTGTAACGTCCGAAAATGAACGGTATTCCCCCTTTGGAGAAGAACATGTCGAAAGAATCTTTCTTGCCGGTGCCTAAGGCATTGTCATACAGCTTGAACGAGCCGGCACAGGTCAAGCCGGCTTTACCGATATTCCAGGATTCGGTTCCTGCTAGTTCGACATAAGCCGTGTCGCCGTTCAAATACACGACCCCGTCTTTCAGCTCCGCCTTGCCTTTGAGGATCAAATCCTTGTCGGAAAATTGTTTCGCCAATGCGCTCAGACAGCAGAAAACTGCCAATATGCCAAACAGAAATTTCATTCTTTTTCTCCCTGATTCTGATTTGCTTATTTCTTGATGGTCCAGTCGAAATCATCGAATACGACGCTCGGTTTGATCGCCTGAATGCTTCCGTTGAAAAACATCATGTTGTTGTTCCGGTTATGGACGATCCGGTTCGGCGCATACTTGTCCGGTCCGAAAAAGCCGTAGGTGGTGGTCTTCCATTTCAGATAGACGATGTTCTGGCTGTCCCAGGAGGTGATCGCATTGTGACTGTCGACTCCGTCCCCGCCTGAATATTGGATGAATTTTTCATTCATGATGACGCTGTTCGCCAGAATCGTATTGCTTTTGCGATGTCCCCATATTCCTTCGAGGCTGGCATATTTATTCCCCTGTGTCTGCCATGCCCCGTATTGTTTTCTGGCAAGTTTTGCAGGTACGTTCCAGCCGGCTGATTCGCCACCGTTGCAGAACGAGGTGACACCGTAACTGGTCACATAGGGGTATTTGTTGTCAATGTCCGATTGTAAATACGCCGTAATGGAAGGGCAGAGCAGCGGCCCGGCGCCCGGTTTGTCCGATTGCCACGGTGCGTTGGCGGGACTGTTGCCGGACACTTTCGGGATATAGGCAGGGACAATTTCCATTACCCACCTGGACGCGCTCGGCATGAAATCCTGATAATCCCCGACATACATCATGATTGCCGAATGGATCTGTTTTTCCTTTCCCGTGCATGAGATCCCGCGGGCGGTTTCTTTTGCTCGATTCAATGCCGGCAGCAGCATTCCCGCCAGAATGGCGATGATCGCGATCACCACGAGGAGCTCGATCAAGGTAAAATCCCGCTTGTTGATTTTCTGTGTTTTCATAATCATTCCTCCCGTATTATTTATTGTTCAGATCTCTTCCTGTCCGTGGAGTTTCAGCCAGTCGCGGGTCTGGTCGACCGCGGCGATCCCGAGGTCGGCGATACAGTTGGAACACAGGATGAAACCTTCCAGTTTCCCCGCCTTCATGTATTCCCGGTAAATTTCCAGCTGCAGCTCCATCTGCTCCGGGGTCAGCGGCTTGCCGTTGCCGTAATCCCACATGTAACAGCCCGCCATGAACCGTTTGCCCGGCGTCTGCGCCATGATATGATCCAGATTTTCCCGCAGCTTGAAAAGGTTTTCGCCATACCAGTTCCAGAAGGTGATGACGTCGAACATTTCCAGATACTCCTTGACCGGCAGTTGGAGTTCCCGGTCGTAATAAACGGTCCAGAATTCGAGCGGCCGGCCGGCGTCATTGCGCAGATGGTCTTTCATGACCTGGAGCTTGGCCGGGGTGAAATTTGCGCGGCGGGCTTCGCTGAGCAGGAAATCATCCATGATCGCACCGACGATGTTCGGATATTTTTTTGCCTGGCGGAGCACTTCCTCGAGGTCGCCGAACTGTTCCTCATTGCGGTGGACCCCGCCCGCGCCCACGGCCGACCAGATCACCCGCGCGAGATCCTTCATAGACTCGGCTTCGCCGTCGAACGGCGGAAACGGACCTTTGGTCATGGCGACGCGGCAGCAGTTGCGGATGCCGAAGAAATCGCATCCTTCCAGCGGGGTCATCTTATTTTCGCCGGGCAGATGATAGCCGGCGGTGGCGTGGTGGGAACCCGGAGTCTGGCCCCACAGCCAGACGTGATCGATCAATTTTGTCATTTTTTGTTTTCCTTCGATTGAAAATTTACCCTTTGCATCATATATTATAACTCATAAAGCGGAAAATAAAATGTCAGAATATGTCAAATATATATCAAAAGATGTCAAGCTGAATCAGAACGGACATTCCCTTCCGCAGATCGAACTCGACAATTGCGGAAAGGTGGTCCTGAAAGAATGGCTGGTGCCCATGCGGAGCCTGCCGCTGTGGCATATTTACTGGAATCCGGCGCCGGGCGGAATTCTGATCCTGCCGGGACAGACGATCCGGATGCGTCCGGATACGGTCTATCTGCTGCCGTCCTATCTGATGTTCGCCACCGCATCGGAGGGGATTTTCGAGCATGTTCACCTGGACTTCCATCTGAGAAGCGGGAACGAGGCTTTTGCCCGGCTCAGGAAAGAGGTGATCCCGTTTCCCGTCGATGCATGCCGCATCCTGCTCGAAAGATGTTTCCGGGAACAATTTTCCGTATTGGCGGGCGGAGCATTGATCCTGTTCCTGCTGTCCGGGATCGGCGAGGAATATTTCACCGAGGAGGGAACCTTCCCGATCGATCCGAGGATCCAGCATGCGCTGAATCTGATTTCCGCAGCGTTCCAAGCCGGACGGATCGGCGGGTTGAACAACCGCACGATCAGCCGGAAGATCGGCATGTCACAGGTGAATTTTCAGCATCTTTTCAAGCGGGAATTGAAAATCTCGCCGCACCGTTATATCCTGAACCGGCGCCTGGAGCTGGCGCATGACCTGCTGCGGAAAAGTGACCGGAGCATCGAAGATATTGCCGAAGCGGCCGGATTTGCCAACCGCTATCAGTTCTCCAAATCATTTTCCGGGGTTTACAAGATCTCGCCGGGCCGTTTCCGCCGCAAGTGATTCATTTCAAATTCAAGAACCACGAATGAACACGAATATACACGAATAAAATGATGGCGGGGTCGAGCCGTTACTGAGACCGGCAAAAATACAGTTCATCTTTGAAAACAAAAAATCTCCTCTATTTGACGTGTGTTCTGCAATCAGAAGCCTTGCTCATATCGGATAAACGATCCATTCGTGTTCATTCGTGGTTATTCGTGGTTCTCTTACAGGACCAGCCGTTCCCATTCCAGACGGGGATGTTTGAAATTGAGAATGAGACCGACTTTACAGCCAGTGATTTTCAAATAATTCAGGACTTGCCCGCGTTCAATATCCGTGATCCCGCTGATGGATTTGGTGTCGATGACAATATTATCATAAGCAATCAGATCCGGGATGTAATCTCCGACCTTGATTCCTTTGTAGATCACGTCAAAACGCGGCTGCTGCCGGAACGGGATGCCTCGCAATCTGAATTCGATGCACAAAGCATTTTCATAAGGTTTTTCCAGCAGACCGCATCCCAGTTCATTCAAGACTTCAAAAGCACATCCGACAATATCATGAACTTCCCTTGCCAAAATGATATTCTTCATAATCGACTTCCCATATCAGGCTATATTTCTAAATCCATTCGTGTTCATTCGTGTTTATTCGTGGTTCTCCGGCGGAGCAGGACGAACCACGTGCCGGCCATGGCGCACAGGAACGGCAGGGCGGGGATCTGATACCGCGGCATCACCACCGGTCCGCCCGCGAATAAATAGAAGAATGCGAAGATCCCGAACAGAATCAGCATCCGCCACCGCGTTTTCCAATGATACAGCCAGATGATCAGCAGCATGGCAGAACCCAGATAGAGCAGACCCGTGATCAGCGCGAACGGAATCACCGGCAGGATCAGATACATCCGTCCGCCCAGATAATGTTTCAGCGCGGCGTAAACACCGTCTTTGCGCATGACGTCGAGCGTGCCGCGTCCGGTCGCGGTCAGACGGTTGTTTTCCAGAAAGGTCGGCAGATCGGGCAGCAGCATGGTCCATTGCGGCAGATGGGTCCGGAAAAACGCCCCGGGGTGTTTCCGGATCAGTTCCAGATATTTCTTCTGACAGTAGGCATTCCGGGCCCGCTGGTTGGGGTAAAGTTCCGGATGTGCGTCCAGATAAGCGTAGGTTTCCCGCGCCATGCGTTCGCGCAGAGCCCTGGTGTCTTCTCCGGTCGCCGCGCCCAGAATCGCCGCACCGCTGTGGAACAGCATTTCGCCGCGGTTGCTGTCCATGTCGAATTCCGCTCCGCAGCGGTAATTCCGCAGCATCACGGGGAAGATCAGCAGCAGATAAGTCGTCAGCACGAGACCGAGCGCATAGAGTGTTTTCCGGCGGAAACCGAAAAAGATCAGCGCCAGCAGCGGCATCGCTCCGATCAGGATCGGCACGTTGACCGGCTTGATCCAGGCTCCCAGCGCCAGAAACAGACAGGATAAACCGAAGTCGGTCAGACTCATTTTCCGAAGACTGCTCAAAATATGGTAAACTGCCCAGGCGCAGCACAGTCCCAGCAGGGAATCCGCCAGCAGCAAGGGCGCATGGGCCAGCGAGGTCAGATTCAGCGCCAGCAGTCCGGCCGCCAAATAGCCAGCTTTCCGGCCGCCGAGCAGACGTCCGCACAGACCCGCCGGATAACAGGCCGCCGCCGAGGCCAGACAATTCAGCAGGGCGATCAACCGGTAATTCTGTCCGAACAGGGCGAAAAGTCCGGCGAGGATCAGCGCACAGCCGGGCGGACGCCGGGTCATCGGAATGCCGGAACCTGGCGAGATCCAGTATCCGCCGTCCTGCAGCAGTGCCAGCGCCGGTTTGATATATGTTTCGGAATCGATTCGCTGCAGACTTTCATTGCCTTCCCGGAGTGCGGGCAGGGCGCAGAGGATGCGCACCAGCAAAGCCGCCAGCACGATGCCCCATAAGATCAGCCTGAAACGTTTTTCCGTCCGTTCGTTTTCCATTTCGTATCCTCCGGTCCGTAACTATAATCCCGTTTCCGTTTAAAAACAAGTAATAAAAACGCTTGATTTTTCTTTTTTACGCGGTACATTGTCTGAAAATGACAGCAGAACGGAGTCCAGATGAAAAAAAACGATATCACTTCTTTCGCGGAATTGGATTTTGACCTTGATCGCCGATGCAGAAGAAAATGTTTTTTCTTGTCCTTATTTCTGCTGCTCAGAGGATTGAGTTACAGGAGGTTTTGCAAGATATCGGAAGAAATATTTCTGTGATGCATTTTTTGAAACAAAATTGCCCAATCCGAACTTGACAGTTTCTTTTCTGGAAAAGGTATAAATCTGATTGAGCCGCCATAATTCCTTTTTAAAGTCGCAGGCGAAGGAACAGGCACTCCAGATTTCCGCAAACGGCGTGACTGCACCGATCATCAGAATGAGAATCAATATATATTTACTTGCTTTATCATAAGGCTGAGCCGTTTCTTCTGAAATCAGAAATTTGACCGTGAAAATGGCTAAAAAGCACAACGCAGGGATAGAAGCTCTCATGCAGAAATCATTGCTGATGATAAAAAATAACGGCAACAAGAACAACTCGAGGGAAGCCGCATAAAAAATAATATCACACCGATGTTTTTTCCAAAGCATCAGAATAATGACCAAAAATTCCAAAACTATGAACAGAAAATAGCTTTTCAGTGCGAATGCATCCCATCGCATGAATAAAATTACCGGCATATTTTCTTTGGGCGCCGATCCGGTAACCCTGTCGGCAGCTCCGTTGCAAAGATAAAACAGCGCCATGACAGGTATTATGGAAATCAGTATCTCAATATTGCCGGCACTGCATATTTTTTTGAAAAAAATCGGGACTTCGCGATTCCGCCAACCGGCAATCAATTTAAACAGGTAAAGGCAGGCAACGATTCCCGCGAGACCGACTGCAGGAAACGGGGCATAGAGAAAACAGAAAGAAATAATGGCAACATGAAGCCAGGTTTTCTCCTCATCGAAAATCAGAAGCGTACACAACCAGGCCGGAACCGCCTGGTTGAACACCCAGGCCAATTGGGTAAATACAGAACTGTATTGCCAATAAGTCCACCATTCCAAATGAAAAGCGAAAAACTTTTTTTTCTGAATCAAGGATCCGATACAATCCATCCCGCTGAAGAAAAAGAAGATGATGACTAGAAGTATTATTTTCAACAGCGATCTGGCTTTGAGTTTACAGCAGAACAACAATAATATGGTAAACAGCCAGAATGAAGTCCAGAGAAACAGAAACACATGACCGGCTTCCACGGCAGCCTGTTCTCCAAAAGGAAGGAATAACTTGGCCGCAGCAGCGGGAATCAGCCAGAAGTTGTAGTAGTATACCAGTCTCGATCCGGGAAGGACCTCATAAGAAACCGGCCATGATTCCATGATCAAATCACGAAAAAGCGCATTGCGCCAAAGATGATCTGGTTTCTGGGGGAAAAATCCGCCTTGTCCTGCCAGCCATGAAAACAGCAACGCCGCCGCGATCAGCAAAATTATGACTCCTGCCCGAAACTTCAGCTTCTCTGAAAACTCCTTTTCGATTTTGGAATGCAAGCGAAATAATCCGAACCCGAAAAGGATCAGGAGAGGAATTGCAAAAATAAGCTTCAAGTGGGTCAGCAGAAAGACAGGAAAAGAGGCCGCCAGCAAAAAACAGGCAAGGCTGTAAACAGACTTGTAACTGATGCTTACTTCCTTTGAGAAAAAATCGGGAGTCATCAAAGAAACGTTTCGGGATTCTTGCAGATTCATTCGCTTATGCTCCATTTTCGGTTATTCCGATTATTGATTTCTTTTTCCATATCGGATCCTCCGGATCATAACTATAATCCCGTTTCCATTTAAAACAAGTCAAAAATCCGCTTGATTTTTCTTTTTTACGGATTACATTGTAAAACAAAAGGGAGCAGAACAGAGTTTAGATGAAAAAAACAGATATTTCTTCTTTTGCGGAATTGGATTTTGATCGTGACCGCCGCTGCGGCTTTGCGGAGTTCATTTACGGCGCGAGCAAAACCGCCGGACAGATCGCCATGATCATGACGGAACTCGCATCGCGCGGCAAACCGGTTCTGGCGACCCGGGTCAGTCCGGACAACGCGCGGCAGATCTTGAAGAAACTGCCTCATGCCGAATATGACGAACTGGCGGGCACGCTCGCTATCCCGGGAAAGAAAAAGAAGAAATCTCCGGGGAAAGTCGCGGTGATCTGCGCCGGCACTTCCGATCTGCCCGTCGCCAGGGAAGCGGTCAATACCCTTTCGGTTTGCGGGGTGGAAAATACGCTGATCCCGGATTGCGGCGTGGCGGGTCTGCACCGGCTGCTTTCCAAACTGGAACGTGTTCGCGAGGCTGATATCATCATCGCCGTGGCGGGCATGGAAGGCGCTTTGCCGAGCGTGACTGCCGGTCTGGTGGAATGTCCGGTGATCGCGGTCCCGACCAGTGTGGGCTACGGTGCCTCGCTGAACGGCATCACCGCTCTGCTGGCCATGCTGAACAGCTGTGCGTCAGGCGTGACGGTGGTCAATATCGACAACGGTTCCGGCGCCGCCTGTGCCGCGGTCCGGATGCTCACGCTCCGCCGCTGAGGCTTATTTCATTTCTTGAACCCGCGAACAGCAATCTTTCCGAAACGCCATTGTCATCACGCAGGGAAATAGACTCCGCTGTTCAGATTTACCACCTCGCCGGTCATGGCGCCGCAGCGGATGGTATTGACGACACATTCGGCGACTTCTTCAGCGGTTGCCGCCCGATGAATGGCGTATTTCTTGAGTTTCGCTTCGATCACTTCCGGGGAAAGCCGCTTGTGAATGTTTTCCGTGATCACCATGCCGGGCGCCACCGAATTCACCGTGATGCCGAAATCGCCGAGTTCCTGCGCCAGACAACGGGTCAGAGCATGCATTCCCGCCTTGGATACAGCATACGGAAGCAGTTCCGGTCCCATGGCGAGATATGCCTGCACACTGGACATGTTGACGATCCGTCCCCAGCGGCGTTCCTTCATCCCCGCTTTGACCGCCTGACAGCAGAGATACGCTCCGGTCAGATTAACATTGAGCAAGGCGTTGAACCATTCGCCGTCGGACGCATCCGAGGACCGGAGATAAGGATCCAGACGGGCATTGTTGACCAGAATATCGATCGGATGCGGGGTGATTTTTTCCGCCAGTTCCTTTTCTTCGGTGACGCTGCAGATCAGCATTTCGGCACTGCCGCCCTGTTCCTTGATCTGCCGGACCACGGCTTCCGCCTTTTCCTTCGAATGAGCGCAGTTCACCAGGACATGGACGCCCAGTTTTGCCAGTTCCATTGCGATCACTTTGCCGATGCCCTGAGCGGACCCGGTCACCAGTGCGGTTTTTCCTGAAATATTGTCGGCCATAGTCAAATCCTTTCCAAATGTCTGCGGGCCAAATCGGTGATTTTACCGTAATCATCGGCGGCGACTGCATCCGCCGGAACAACCGATGCTCCGGCCGCCACCGCCACTGCTCCGGTCGCCAGCATGGCATGGATCGTTTCCGGATTGACCCCGCCGGTCACCAGAAACGGAATGTGCGATAGCGGCGTCATCACATTGGTCACATACTTTTCTTCGCCGGGCTGGACGGGAAAGATCTTGACCGCATCGGCGCCCATTTCCCAGGCATCGGCGATCTCGCAGGGCGTATAGGCTCCGGGAAAGACCGGAATCTGATGCCGGTGACAGCAGTCGATCACGCTTTTCCGGGTATTCGGAGCAAGGCAATATTCCGCGCCCGCTTTTGCGGCGGTCTCCGCCATTGCCTCGGTCAGAACCGTCCCGCACCCCAGATGCATTTCCGGGAATGCTTCCCGCACCAGCTGCAGTTTCCTTGCCGTATCCTGCAGCGTGTCCGAATCGGACGGATCGAAGGTGATCTCAATAAAACGGATCCCCGCACGTGAAAGAGCCTCGGCAACCCGGACGATTTTCGTCTGCGGCACCCGGCGCAGTATCGCAATGAACCGGGCCGATTTCAATTCATTCAAAACGTTCATTTTCCAGACCCTTGAAATAATAACACGTGTCGCCTTTGGGGCGGATGTCGGTCACATTCCCGGTATAGTGGCGCAGATTGCGTTCCTTGTAAGGATATTCGCCGAGCACTTCCTCGTTGACTTCGATCCCCAGTCCGGGCTTGTCCGGGATCAGCAGTTCGCCGTTCTCGTAAACCACTTCCTCATTCGTGATGCGTTTGCGGAACTTTCCGTCGGTCAGCATCATTTCATGAATGAAGAAATTCGGGGTGCAGGCGGCCAGCTGGAGGATCGCCGCATTGGAGATCGGTCCGCTGGGATTGTGGAAGGAGATCGGAATGTGTTTTGCTTCGGCCATGGCGGCGATTTTTTTCGACTCGAACATCCCTCCGGTGTGAAAAATGTCCGGCTGAGCGAGATCGACGGCATTTTTCTCGAACAGCTCCTGAAATCCGAACTTGGTGTAAACCCGTTCCCCGGCGGCAATCGGGACAGGCGATTTCGCACGTATCTCCGCCAGAACCGAAAGATTGTCGGGCGGACACGGTTCTTCCAGGAACATCACTTTATACTGTTCCAGCTCTTTGGCAATCCTCAATGCGGTCATGCCGTTGAACCGGCCGTGACATTCGATCAGCAGATCGGTCATCGGGCCGACCGCATCCCGCACCGCGCCGACAATGGCGGAGGCCCGGGTCAGTTCTTCATTGGTGATATTCAGATGCGCTTTGCCGAACGGGTCCCATTTCAGGGCGGTCACGCCGATCGAAACCGCTTTTTTCGCAAACCGGGCAAACTCCTCCGGCTGACGCGCCCCGATAAACCAGGCATTGGCATACATCCGGACCCGGTCGCGGATTTTTCCGCCCATCAGACGGTAAACCGGAACGTTCAGCGATTTTCCCAGAATATCCCAGCACGCCATCTCGATGCCGCTGATGGCGGACATCAGCACGGGGCCGCCCTTCCAATAGATGTCCCGGTAGACCTCGAAACACATTTTTTCGATATCGCGCGGATCGCGGCCGACCACCAGCCGTCTGATATCCGCGACGCATCCGGAAAGCGCCTGTTCCTGCGTTCCGAGCGAGGCTTCCCCCCAGCCGTAAAGCCCCTCGTCGGTCTCCACTTTGATGAATGCCCAGTTGGTCCGGAAGGCATCGATCAGAAAAGCCTTGACTTCAGTGATTTTCATCTATGAATGGCTCCTTCCGGTATCAGTCATCGAATATGGAGGCATCCGCCACGAAAAGCGGCCAGTCGGTCACGGTAAAGTTGCGGATCCGCAGAGTTCCGGAGAATCCGCCTTCGCGGTAAGTCTGTTCCTGAACAACATCCTTGAGCAGCCAGACATTGCGGCGGATCGGATCGATCACGACCGGATGTTTGAAATATTCTTCCTCATCCATCTGCATGAAGATGTCTCCTCGTCTTGCCGCCGCGGTGAGATCGACATGTTCGGGGATCCAGAAAGCGAAAACCGGCTTGCCGCTGCGCCGGAAAGAATGAGCCTCGATCTGGTAGGGGATCCGGGATTCGAAAGAGTGAGGATGTGAAGGCCGGAAGCCACAGAAGTTTTCCGGAGCGTTTTTCAGACCGTCGAACAGCCATGCCATGCCCTGCATTGCGTAGAATGCCAGTTTTCCGCAGTTGTTCTTCGCATCGATCACCCCGTAATACTGGTCGCGTCCGTCCGCATAGTAACACAGGAAATCCGTTACCGTGAAGAACGAACTCAATTCCGCACCGCAGACCAGGTCGGACAGATAACGGCGGGTCAGATATTTGGCCTGTCCCATTTCCGTCGGGAACGAGAATATGGCGGATTTTCCGCTGGCACGGCCGCTTTCGCCCTGCCAGATCCGGATTTTTTTCGCCGGGTCGGACGGGATCAGATTGGCCCGCAGATTTTCCACTCTTGCCGCCAGAAATTCTTCGGGGTGCGGACCGTAAAAATGATAGCTGAAAATGTCGATCACATCCGCCAGGCGGGTTTTCCTTAAAGCTTTGATATAACCGGTCCCTGTCTGCGCGACGTCGGCGATGATCTGCGCCCCGGGGACCTCGCGGCGGACTACTTCCGCAGTCCGGGCTACAAATTCCGTGTAATCTTTCGCCTTTTGTTTGAGACTCATATCCAGCAGTTTTTCACCGTTGTGCGCCCAGAAACCTTCGGGTTCGTTCCAGATTTCGAAATACCGGACGCGGCCGCGGAAATGACGGCACAGCTCCGTTACATACGTTTTCCAGGCGTTCATGCCCTTTTCACCATGGTAGAGCGGAATTTCCCCGACCCAGCCGCGGGCCCAGCCGGGAACGAGCTTACCGTTCGCTTCGCGCCAGGCTTCGGCATATTTCTCCGCCGGGGTGTGCACGGGATGCCCGAAACTCAGGCTGAACCAGGTCTCGATCCCTACAGCGGACAGGGAATTCACCACCTCATCCAGCCAGCCGAAATCGAACTTGCCCGGCACCTTTTCGCATTTCATCCAGCCGGTCTGGCAGCGGGCGAATTTGACGCCGCTTTCCGCCAGGAATGGAACCACCTTGCGGGGATCGAAGGTGTCCCGGTCCAGCGTTTCGAAACCTATCCCCAGAATGGAATCTTTCACCTCGATGCTTTTCCGGGACGGCAGCCGACCGAGCAATTCCGCTCCGGGAAAACTTTCCATCGGATCGGGCTGCAGGTTGAAATGCGCAGGATCGGTCCAGAAATTCGGGCGGGGAACCGGCGGAACGATCACATCCGCGGCGTTCAGTTTTTTTCTCAATTCATCCAACATTGTTTCGCTCCTTATTCGGGTTTGGAATATTATATCCGGTTTCCCGGTTTTAGCAAGACAGTTATGTCTCAAAAAAACAATGATTTTGTATCATTACAATATTGCAATTTACCGTTTTTATATTAAATTACCCATAACAAAATATGGATTTTATCTTATGTTCACAAGAATTATGTTGACCGGAATGAAGCGGGAAATCAACTTTCCGTTTCAGATTCGTTCGATCGGGCTGTCTGTCCGGGCAAACAACAAACAATACCACTATACCTGCGAGGACCATGTGGAATTCTGCATCCGGTATAAAAGCGAGGAAAAGGAAGTGGTGGATGAAGTGGACGGGATCCCGTATCGGGTTCATTTTCCCCATGTGGCAGTCAAACAGCCGTTCCGGAATCATAAATATGCCATCGGCGCACCTCGGGATGCCATTGCTTTCACCTATTTTCTGCCGGAAATGGAGAAACTGAGGGAAATCGGACTGATGCCGGATGTGCCGATTTTCGAAATCGATATTTCCCGCGAATTGAATGCCATGATCCGCGAAACGATCAAACTGATGGCTCATACCCGGGAATACGGCACCCCGGACCGGCTGGATCTGCTCTGTTTCCGCATGGTGGAAGAATTGATGTTTTTACGGAAAAACCGGGTTCCGGCAGACACGATGGCGCAGAAGATCCATTCCATCGCCTCGTATCTCCAGATGAATTTCCTCGAACTGATCGACTTCGACGAACTGGCAAAGAAACACGGTCTGAGCCGCTGCACTTTCTACCGTCAGTGGTCGCGATATTTCCAACTGACCCCGGCACAGTTCCTGCTGAATCTGCGGCTGGAATGGGCAAAGGATCAGTTAGCCTATTCGAGGATCAAAATCTACGATCTGACCAGGGAACTGCATTTCAGCACCGTCGCCTATTTCTGTGCCGTTTTCAAAAAAAGTTACGGCCTGACTCCGTTCCAATACAAAAAACAGCGGGAACAACACCCCGTCCGGCAATAGGGGTTCTCTGGCCAGGTCAGGATGTTCACGCTCCGCCGTTCCCGAAAAGGTTATTCAAGCTGACTGAACGTCAGGCCGGTCACGGTCATTTTGCTTTCCGGAGCGGCTTCCAGCAGGATTTCATACCAGGGAGATTTTTTTCTGGTCATGGAGAATTCCAATTCATATTCTTTGTTTTCAGGAGTGAGCTCGATTTTCTTCTGCCATGGCGATCTGGTCAGTCTGATCACCGCGGAACCGTTTCCCGAAGCCGTGACCAGGAGCCGGTATTTCATTCCGGCCTTGAGGGGGAAGCAGGGAGAGACGACCGCAGACGGGCTCTTTCCGCCCTGCAGGGAAAGCTTCCCTCCGCCGGATGCAGCCTGCTTTGCCGGGGTGCCGCGCTTTCTGTCCCACGAACTTTTCTGCCCGCTGAGCAGATTGCCGAATTCCCGGTTCAGCAGGGCCGCGGCATCGGGCCGGGCGCCCGGATACGGCAGGAATTTGAAATACCAGGGATTGGTAAGAAAAATCTTTTTATTGCAGGTGATCAGTTCGGCAGGCATCACTTCCGGGTAAACACCCTTGACCAGTTCGGCCCGGCCGTCCGGACGGACTTTCAATTCCGCCATGCCGCAATTCCAGGGGCTGAACGATTGGCCGGTCATTTCCAGAATGGTGGTATACATGAAATTTCCATGGGTGACCAGCAGGACCGGTCCCTTCGTCGAAGTTTTGAAAAGACTCATGATGAAATCCCGTCCGCGTTCGCCCTGCTGCCGGTTGCTTTCGCGGAAACTTTTCCGCTGCTGATCGGTCAGATCCAATACGGCATCGGGAGCCAGATTTTTGAAGCGTTTCCGCAAGCTCGGCAGCGGTTCCCGGATCGGGTTCCCGATTTCCCGCAGCCGGGGTTCGAGGGTAAAGGTCTTGCCGAGAATGCCGCAGATGATATCCGCCGTTTCGGATGCCCGTTCCTGCGGCGAAGCAATGACTTTTTCCCATTGGATCCCTTCCTTTTTCAGGAATTGACCGGTGACTTCAGCCTGTTTGCGTCCGAGCGGCGTCAATCCCAGACCGATCCATTTCTGCTTGTCCGCGGGGGTGAAATCGGTGCCCTGGATTCCGGGCTGTCCATGGCGGACCATCCGGACGATGAGCGTCTGTTCCTGAGCGGCCAGCAGCATGGCGGCCAGCAGGGAAAGGATAATGGTTATTTTCTTCATAAAAGATAGACCTCCTTATAAGTCAGTTATTTCAAATCCAGGATCATGAAATCTCCGGGCCCGATCTCCAATTCCAGCCGGTTGTCGTGTACCGCGGTTTCCCGTCCGGAACGCAGTTCTTTCACCTTGCCGACCTGGAGCTTGTCAAAATCGATTTTGACCTTGGCGGTCCGGGCGGGATCGAGTTTTTCGGGTTCGCCGTCCATTTTCATGACGCCTTTGTTGTTGAAGAGATAAAGCCACCAGCCGGAAGCGGTTTTGTTCAGTCCGAATTTGACGTCGCCGTCCACTTTCACCGGACAGACTTCCGCGCACAGCATTTTCATCAGCTGCTCGATATGCGGGAATTTCAGCCTGCCGGTACTGGCCGAGATGGCCTGTTTCTGCCAGTTGTCCGTTTCCGGAATCATGAATTGCGGGGTGGTGACGATGACCGAACCTTTGCCGAATTGATTCCGGGTGAACAGCGGCAGACCGTCGGGGTCGGCCTGAATGACCTTGGCGCCCGCGAGCTCGATCTGATCGATCCGGTAACCTTTTTTCAGCTGATTTTTGCCGGTCAGGCGGATCCCGGTGAAGGATTCCGGGAAGCCGGGCGTGAGCTGACGGGTGTTGAGGACCAGAATGCCGCCGTTCTTCACGTAATCGATCAGGATTTTTTCCATATCGGGCTGGTTGGGATATTCGCCCAGCAGGATGGCGGCCTTGTAATCGGGAATGATCCTGCGGAAAGAGCTCTGATCGGGGAAATCCGGGGTGAGGGCGTCGAAAAGATCGCCGTACGGCGCGGTATTGGTCAGCCCCATTTCGAACCCGGCTTTGTTGAACATGGTCGGCCGTTCATGGGCGGGTTCATATTTGAAACCCGGGATTTTGGACCGGATATATTGGTCCGGATATTGGCGGTAGATCGCGACCTTGAACGCATTGACCATGCCGTGTCCGGGCGTGCTTTCCGAGAGGATCGATTCCCTCCGGTCGATGCAGCAGGCGGGTTTGAGCAGGGCGATCGGCGTATAGGCGGCGCCGCGGTCTGGATTGGCTTTGGTGAAGTCGAAGAACCGCACATAGTTTTCCCCCTCGGGAGAAAGCTCCCAGGTCTTCCATGAAGTGAACCATTTGCAGAAACTGTTTTCCCGCTCGATGAAATTGGCTCCGGAAAGCCAGGCATAGTAGAAGGTGCGGTCGACCAGATTGTGGCTCATGCCCATGAGCGGATGGCGGAGGGCGTTGTAATCGCCCATGACGAATTTGCCGCTGCGGTTGAATTTATCGGTGTAACTGGCGATGAACCACCGCCAGGCGCGGCCGAATTGCCGGGCGGCGCCGCGTTCGCAGATCATCTGGTCTTCCCAGTAGCGCCAGATCCGGCTGGTCTCGCAGCCGATGATCCCGGCGCCGTAGTAAGCCGCCAGATGTCCGGCGCAGCAGGACCCGTCGAACGTGCTGATCAGAGAGGCGTCCCCGATGATTTCCGCACTGCGGTCGAACAGTTTCTTCGCCCGGTAAAGAGTGGCTTTGAAAGAAGTGTCGTCCGTCCGGTAATCCCGGCGGATCCGGGCCGCTTCTTCCGGGGAGACCATCTTCCATTTTTCGATGCCTTCGAATCTGGAATTGAAGATATAGGAAGACGCTTCGTTGAACCATTCCGTGCAGCCGGGCACCGCCAGCAGATTCGGATGTTTTTTCCGGAATTCCTGAAACTCCTTATGGTCGAACTTGCCGAAATAATAGCGGCGGACATGTTCGCGCACCCGGTCCAGGTTGTATAATTTCGACTTTTTCGGATTATATTTTCTGCTGACCAGGCTCACCCGGACGGCACCGGTCCCGTAGAGAAAAAGCGGATAATCGGTGACCAGTTTGTTGTCCGGTATCGGCGGCAGCAGGAAGCTGCAGGTGCCGTCGGGATTCTTTTTCGTGTAATCATGGCGGCACAACACCTGTTTTGCGGTATCGTAAAAAGCCGGCATGGCGGCGAGTTTCCGGATCCCGGGATCCGCTTCCGCCAGCGGATAGAATGAATCGCCGGCCGGGATGCAGTTCCAGGGGGTCGAAGTCATTTTTTCTCCCCTGAGAACGATATCCGTGCTGACCATCCAGAAATCCCGTCCGAGGATCACTTTGGGTTTCCAGCTGTCCGGTATGGAAAAAGCCTGTTTCCCGGATCGGTCCGTTGCCGGGACCAGAATGGCGGCGGCTGCCAAAACTGCAGAAATTATTTTTTTCATGTCGTTTTTATTCTTGTTACGGAAATGGTGATCGGTTTTTGGATAATTTACTTCGTCCGGGGAGTTATTTCAAATCCAGGATCATGAAATCGCCGGGACCGATCTCCAATTCCAGCCGGTTGTCGTGTACCGCGGTTTCCCGTCCGGAACGCAGTTCTTTCACCTTGCCGACCTGGAGCTTGACAAAATCGATTTTGACCTTGGCGGTCCGGGCGGGATCGAGTTTTTCGGGTTCGCCGTCCATTTTCATGACGCCTTTGTTGTTGAAGAGATAAAGCCACCAGCCG
>JAZUCR010000680.1:0-10649 GCA_045639225.1 Victivallales bacterium | reverse complement strand
GTTCGCCGTTTTCCTCATCCGGATACTGATAGCCGACGGAGAACTTCATCTCAATCCAGTTTCCATTCTTTGTGCCGCTTGAAAGGCTTCACGAATTTATGCGTCAGTTTTCCCTGCGCTTCGAGGTGGGCGTAACACGCCCGGATGCAGCCGCGCGCCCCGCCGATCGCCGGATTGTTCCGAGTGTGCATGATGTGGGGGACCGGTCCGCCGTTCCCGCGCGGCGAACCGTAATATTTCGGCGACTGGTATTCGTTCATGTAGGATTCCTCATCCATCTGGATCCGGGGATCCCAGAACGGATTGAAAGTGCGGACGCCGCCGCTGTAGGCATTGGAACAGCGCGCCAAATCCAGATCGCAATGTTCATATTCGGTGTCGCCGATCTTGAATTTGACGCTCTTGTCCATCGGGATCGCTTTGCCCGGACACATCCGAGCACAGAGTTTGCAGCGGTCGCACAAGGTGCCGGGCTTGATCGGAGGATCGTTTTCCAGCTCGGCTTCCGTAATGATGAAAACCGCACGCACCATCGGTCCGAATTCGGGCGTGAGGATCATTTTGCTCCAGCCGATCTCGCCGAGGTTGGAAACGGCAGCGGCCACCCGGAAACTGATCGTGACATCGGGGCACGGCAAACCGGGTGCGACCGGACGGCTGCGGAACGGCCGTTCTTCACGTCCGGAGTTGGGATAATCGGTATACCCGTTGTAGCTGAATGCATCCCAGTTCGGCAGCGGGACCGCTTCATAGCCGTGATCCTCGATGAAACACACGATCTGACGGAGGACATGGGGCATATAGCGCCAGTTCATTCCGGAATAACCCATGAATTCGTAAATCGAAAAATAAGTTCCTTCCTCGATTCCCCGCAGATAGCCGCGCGGGATCCGGAACCCCAGTCCGATGATCGACTTCGCATCGGGGAAAATATAACGCGGGTCCATCTGTTTCGGTGCGCCTTTCCAGTTTTCCATGGAACCGATCCGGCAGATATCCGCACCGCACGCTTTCGCAAATTTCTTGACGGCTGACGCTTTCAGCATTTTTTCGCTCCGTTCGATTTGACTTACGAAGATTTCGATATATATTATATCCGGTCAAACAGGGGTTTTCCATGTCCAGAACGATCAATCAAATACCATTTTCTTCCATCCGGAGGAAAATCCGGAAAGAACTGAGCCGTCCGCAGAGTGCCGGCGCCTCTTTCCCTCCGGTGGATTTTCTCCCCTGCGACCTGAAAATCTGGACCGGACATGATTCCGATTTTTTCCATCAGGCGTTCTGTCATCACCGCATGATCCTCAAGATCATTCTCGCCGGCAAGGCCACCACCAGCATCGACGGCATCCGCTACCGTCTGCTGCCATCGGATGCAGTGCTGTATTTTCCCATGCAGACCCATTCGACCGAAACCGAGAACGACGGCATCTTCGAATATCTCGCGGTTTCCTTCGTTGCGGGCATGGGCCGGTATGAAGCTTTGAACGCGCTGAAAAACCGGGTGTTTTCGCCCGATCCGGAGAACCGTTTTTTATTGGAGCTGATCCGTGCCTGGAATGAAAACCGGACATCGCATGCCGTCTATCTGCTGGCGGAACTGCTTTCGAGTGCCGCCGCCTCGGTTTCGGGGGAAAATCCGGAATCCGGAGGACGGTTTGCCGGAATTGCCGAATACATCCGAAAAAACTGCAATGAAACCCTGTCCGTCAAGAAAATAGCCTCGGAATTCCAGATTTCCCCGCAGTCGGTCCGCCGGATTTTCCGCAAGAACATTACCGGATTGACTCCCGGAGAACTGATCCGGCAGCAGCGGATGATCCGGGCGGAGGACCTGCTTCGCCGCACCGATCTTCCGCTGGCGGAAATTGCGGAAAAATGCGGTTTTGCAAATGCCTTTTCCTTTTCGCGTTCATTCCGCCGGGAACACGGCATCCCCCCCGCGGCCTACCGGAAACAGCAGCCCCGATGAGCCGGACGGATCAAGATTTCCGTTTGAGTCAGGTCGGGGAAGACTTTCCGATGGGATCGAAGAGAATTCTTGCCAGTTTCCTGCTGACGCCGCCGTCTATGACCAGATCGGCACCATTGATGAAAGAGGCATCGTCTGACCCGAGGAAGAGACAGAGCGCAGCCACATCCTCGACTTTCCCGAACCGGAGCAAGGGAATTCCCGTCTGGGGTCCGGTCTGAACTTCCGGTTTGATGCTGATATATCCGGGGACAACGTTGTTGAGCCGGATATTCCCATCGCCGACCTCCAGAAGGAGCTGTCCGGTCAGGCTGTGGATCGCCCCCTTGCTGGCGGAATAGAAAGTCCTGCCGGGGACCGAGGTATCCTGATGGACCGAGCCGATATTGATGATGCTGCCGCCGTGACCGCGCATGAGGGCAATCTCGCTCAGACAGCAGAAGAGAGTGCCTTTGATATTGATATCGGTCAGACGGTAATAAAGGTCTTCGTCGAGCTGTTCTAGCGGGACCGACGGATGGTTCCATCCGGCGTTGTTGACGGCGCAGTCGAGTCCGCCGAAAACTTTCCGGATCTCCTCGAACATGGCATCGCGCTGATCCCGGTCCGCAATATCCGCACGGAATAGATGCACCTCTCCCGGCATTTCGGCAGCGGCCTTTTCCGCGAGTTCCGGATTGGAACGGTAATTCAGAAAGACTCTGGATCCGGCGGCTGCGAAAGCCCGGGCGACCGCTTTTCCGATTCCATGCGAAGCGCCCGTAACCAGCACCCGTTTTCCTTTCAGGTCCTCATAAATACCCATCTTCTCTCCTCGTCATATCTGATTCCGGCGGAGCGGCATTCCGTTCCGGCAGCCGGTAGTTTTTCCGTTTTTCAAAGCGATTTTTCCGTTGACCGTGACCAGCTTCATGCCGACTGCATACCGGTCCGGATGTTCGAACTCCGCCGGATCACGGACTTCCTGCGGATCGAACACGCAGAGATCGGCAAAATAATTTTTCCGAATGAAGCCGCGTCCCGCCAGCTGAAATCTTTCCGCGGGCAGACCCGCCGCCCGGTTGGCAAAGGTTTCCAGCGGGAAGCGATGCCGCACCGCAATGGCGAGCATCCTTGCGAAGGCCCCGAAACTGCGGGGATGCACGAGTTGATGTCCCGGCAGCGTGTCCGAGCCGAGCATATACCACGGCTGTTTCAGCAGTTCCAGAAAGTCGAGTTCCAGTTTGTCCAGACTTTCCTGCGAAAAACCGGTTTCGAGCCGGTAGCCGGCTTCCAGTTTTTCCGAGATCAGCAGATCCAGCAGGAACTGCGGGATGTCCTTCTTTTCGAGATCCGCCAGTTCCGCATAAGTCTTCCCGATATACTCCGGATGTTTCGGAGCATGGAGCAGAACGCATTTGCGTGCGAACTTGGGGTCGGACCGCCATTTTTCCAGAATGGCGGCGTAAACCGCCGGTTTCCGGATTTCGGTCAGGATCTCCGGCAGCGTTCCGTCCATCACGCTGAACGGCAGATTGACCGCGGCATAACCCGCCCCCACCGGATACGGATAAAAATCGGCAGTCACATCCAGTCCTTCCGCACGGCCCCGTTCGATGTATTCGAGGATGGTCCGGGTTTGTCCTGCAGTCGCAGGCGTGGTCCGGTAATGCGAATACTGAACGGCGATCCCGCTCCGCCGGGCAAATTCCAGAACTTCCTCCTTCGAGTCGAAATCCTCCGGATCGTCCGGAAATGCGGTCCGCTGATGTACGCTCAGCGGCGCACCGAATTCATGAACCACGCGGCAGAGCTGCGCGACCGTTTCCGTATCATCGAATGCGGCGGGGAAATAAGCCAGTCCGGTGGAGAAACCGCAAGCCCCTTCTTCGAATGCCTCCCGAATCAGGACGGCGGCCTCCTGCACGGGCAGCGGACGTTTTTCCATTCCGCACAGCATATACCGCAGCGGCGAATGCGCCAGCTGGACAGCAATATTCACACCGGCCGCGGGCAGAGCCGCCAGATATTCGGCGCAGGAGCGGAACGCAGGCGCTTTTCCGCCGTAGATGCCGGTCATGATCTCACACCAGCGGTCATCGGGCAGCGGAAAGAGTCCCAGTCCGCAAGCCCCGGTGATCTCCGTGGTGATCCCCTGACAAAGCGGAGCCGCGCGGTCCGGATCGCGGAATACGATCATATCCGAATGCGTGTGCACGTCGATGAAACCGGGCATGACGGTCAGTCCGGAAGCATCGAACCGCTCCCTCCCCTCTGCCCCGGCAAGATCACCGATTGCGGAAATCTTTTTCCCGACGACCCCGAGGTCGGCGATGACCGGTTTCCCGCCGCTGCCGTCGCAGATCCGGCCGCCGGATATCACCAGATCGAAAAGCATGTCAGTCTTTGATTTCGACGATCATTTCGACTTCGGCGGCAATGCCGCCCGGCAGGGAAGACATCCCGACCGCGGAACGGGCATGGGAACCGATTTCCCGGCCGAACGCTTCGATCAGCAGATCGGACACCCCGTTCATGACCGCGGGATGCTTGGTGAAATCCGGTGCCGCATTGACCATGCCGAGCACTTTGATGAAATTGGTGACTTTATCCAGGTCGCCGCAGGCCATCCGAATGGCTTCCAGACAATGGATGCAGGCTTCCCGCGCGGCGGCATATCCCTGTTCGACGCTCAGGTCGGCGCCGACCTTGCCGAGGGTCTTTTTGGAGCCGTGACCTGAAACGAACAGCAGGTTCCCCGTGCGTTTGGTCCGTTCGATCGGATGGTCGCAGACCGGCAGCACCGCAAGTTCGATTCCCATGGCTTTGAGTTTTTCTTCAACTTTCATTTCGGTTTCCTTTCCTTCAGATGTTTTTGTCTATTTCTTTGAAACGTTCGATGATTTTTTCCATTTCGCCCGGACGCAGGCACATCGGATTGATGTAGACGCCCGGACGGTTTTCCGAATAGGCAATGATCCGGGGTTCGCCGTCCTCGAGCATTTTCCGCAGTTCCGAGGCAGAAATCTTCGTGTTTTTCAATTCGGCGAAAGCACGCGGCAAAGGCTGTCCGGCCTGGTTCGGCCAGGTCCGCTCCACGGAAAAATGAGCTGCATCCGCCAGTGCTTCCACCATTTTCCGCACCTCGCCTTCACACCATTGCAGCCGTGCGTCCTCATCCGCATTCACATATTGTCTGATCGCGGAATAAAGCGCGATCATCTCCTCCCGGCCGATCTTCATCAGCCGTCCGGGACCGTATTGCGGGAAACCGAGATGGTCGATGATGCGGATATATTCCCGTTTCCCGACCAGCAGACCGCTGGCCTGCGGTCCGGCGAGGTCCTTTCCGCCGGAAAAACAGGCCAGGTCCGCGCCCATTTCCGTGTAACGCCACAGATTCGATTTCGGCGGCAGCTGAGCCGCTCCGTCTGCCAGAACCGGGATCCCTTTGGCGTGGCAGATGCGGAGAAAATCTGCCAGGTTCATGCACCCTTCCCCGTAATAACCGTCGGGCGTGCGCGGGGCGAAATAAGCGAAGGCGGTATTCTCATTGATCGCCCCCTCCAGCACTTCCGGAGCGAGCGCCGCCTGCATATTGGGATAGCCGATGAATTTCAGCTTCATCCCCAGCTGTTCGATGGCATGATCATACGGGATATGCTGTCCCCAGAGCGCGACACATTCGCATTTGGCGATTTCTTCGGCGGAGAGCAGATTGAAATCCTTTCCGCAATGTTTTTCGACGAAAGCGGCGGCCGCCAGATAGATCGCGGTACTGCAGGAATTGCAGAGAAAAGCACCTTCGTTCCGGGTCAATTCCGCCACTTTCCGGTGGACCGCCTGCTGGAGCTCCTCGATCTTGACGAAATCCCGCGCCGCCTCGCAAAGATCGCGCAAGGTGGTTTCGGACATGCACGTGGCACCGACCACGGTGTAGGTTCCGACCGCGTTGATGATAGTTTTCACTCCGAGTTCCTGATAAATCGACATGGGAACTTATCCTCCGATGACCGACCGGTACCATTCCCCGGTCTGGACAAGTTTATTTTCCATCGCCGCCATCGGGATCATCACGCTGGAAAGGATCCGCTCGGGGTCGCTGGGTTTCGGGATGCCCGCATCCACATAATCGAAGAAATTCCGCAGCGTAACGAAATCCGCTCCGTTGTGGCCGCCGCCGTTCAGGTTCGGGGCCGCGATTTTTTCCTCGAGGCCGTTGGCATAACGGACCGTAATGTCGGCGCCGTGGATCTCCGCTATGATCTCGCCTTTGGTCCCGAAGAAATGGATGTTGCGTTCATATTTCGATCCGGAACTGGTCAGCGTCTGAGTGAACATGGTCCCGCTGTGCAGGACTCCGGCCATGACCGCGGTATCGTCCGTGGCGGGAGGCTCGCCGTGACGCCGCCACATGAAATTCGCAGTTTTTCCCCAGACCGTTTCCGCATACGAGCCGGCGAGGTATTGGAGCAGATCGGTGTCATGGGTGCATTTCGCGGTAACGAAATTGCCGCGCTTGCCGGAAAATTTATTGATCAGGAAATTCCGGGCGAAACTCTGTCCGACATCCGTGGCATTGCGCACCATGATCAGATCGCCGATGTTTTTTTTATCCAGCAGTTCCTTGAGTTTCAGCGCCACCGGGAAATTCGGCAGATTCAGGCCGATTTTGAAGAAGCAGTCGCGGCCGGTCACGAACCGGTAAAGCTCTTCCGCGGATTTCAGATCCGGCACGATCGGTTTTTCGCAATAGACCGCTTTGCCTGCCGCGATCGCGTCCTTGGTGATCTGCACATGCGTGGTTTCGTAGGTGGAAATGATCACCGAATCGATTTCCGGCATCGCCAGCAGTTCATGATAATCGGTGACATATTTCATATCCGGACACCGGAAGGAGATCAGCGGGGTCACCGCAGGATTCGGCCTCAGATCCGCGACCGCAGCCGGTGCTCCGTATTCCGGCAGATAGTTGATCAGGGTTTCCGCCAGCTGCTGCCCGCGCTGACCGAAGGCGATGAATCCGACTTTGTGATACGTTTGCGCCATGAGACACATCCTTTATTTTGCTGTTTCCCGGTTTTCTGCAGAACATTCATTCTGTACCGCGAATCCGGACATTTTCATATTCCGCCATTCAACATAGCATGGCTTCCGATGAAATAAAATGGCAAAAAAACAAATAAATTTACCATTTCAGCACATTGAAAAGGCCCTGCGATGTGCTATATTGAAGTGCTGTGCGATACAGCGGAGAGGTTCGGGCGATGGCCATGCAAATCGGCAATTTGACATTGAAGCGGATCCGGCATCTGGTTTCGGAACAGGGCGGACTGTTGTCCGGCAGTCTGTTTACCGGCGGGATCCGCGCGGATTTCGATTTCATGCCCCAGAATATCCTCGTCTGGAAATCCGCCAGAAATCTCAAAGTGACCGGGACTTCCATCCATCAGCGCATGATTTTGAAAATCATCCTCAGCGGCCGCTGCACGATGCTGGTCGACGGACTCCGGATCCCGATGGATACCGGCGATATGCTCTGTCTTTTTCCGTATCAGTTCCATGCCACACACCTGGAATGTCCGCGGGAGGAATATTCTTTTCTGGCGGTCACTTTCATCGAACAGAACCGCAATTACAGTTCGTTCCTTTCTTTGAAAAATCATCTTCTGAAACCGGATCGATCCGACCTGGCGAATCTGGAAAAACTGATTTTGAATTACCATAAAAAGGACCGGGCATATCCCGAACAGTGCATCTTTCCGCTGCTGGAGATCCTGCTGAATCAAAGGCGGAAAGTGTCGGATCTCCTGCCGCAGAAAAAAGAAAATGCCACTCTCTTCGACCGGATCTGCGATCATATCCGCGGGCATTTTACGGAAAATATTTCATTGAAGACCCTCGCGGCGGAATTTCAGGTCGCACCGGAAACGATCCGGAGACAGTTTCTCCAGGCCGATGCGGGCATCACGCCCGGACGGCTGATCCACCAGCTTCGGGTCCAGATGGCGGCGGAACTGCTTCAGCATACTCCGGAAGAGATCGGTTTCATTGCCCGGAAATGCGGTTACAGCAATCTGTTTTCTTTCAGCCGCGCATTCAAGAACATCATGGGCAAATCCCCCCGGAATTATCGGAAGAAAAACTGACACACGCGGGATACCGGCTCCTGTCCGCGAAGGATCCGAACCTCAGAGCGGCGGCAGTTTCGAGGCCATTTCCTTGCGCAGGTCGAACTTTTCCCCGTCCGCGATGAAGGTGCCGTCGCCGACGGCATGGAAAGTGCGCCGTTCCCGCCGGCTCGTATTCTTCCACGCACGGACGCATTCCAGAATGACGATCCCGTGACTTTCGACATAGTCGGCTACTTTGCATTCCATATTGAAAAGACATTCCTCGATGAGCGGCGCTTTGACCTCTTTCGCTTTCCGGGCGGTCAGCGCAAATTTTGTGAACTTGTCGGTATCCGTTCCGGAACAGGTCCCGATCCCGATCACCTGGTCGATCAGGTCCACGCCGGGAACGGCAGCCACGCACTGACCCGTCTTCATCATGATGTCGAAGGAATGATTCCATGAACCGGTGACGATCCCGAATATCGGGGAGAAGCTCATGGCGGTTGACCAGGTTATGGTCATGATGTTCTTCTTCCGTCCGTCTGCAGTAGTCACCAGCAGCGCCGGGCCGGGTTCGATCAAAGTGAAAACACGGTTCAGAGGATATTCTTTCAGCATTTCATTTCTCCATCGGGCGGATTCCCGGGTAAAAAGTTTTTCCGACATTTCGGAAAATACCCCATATCCGGTCAAATGTCAAGTCCCTGCTGTTGAAAAAAAAGATTTTCTCAAAGGTCTCCTGTTATCCGCGGACCTCAGATCTCGTCCCGCACCATGTAGTACGCTCCGTCCGACAAGTCCGACCTGTCCGACAGGTCAGACATGACAGGAGTTTAGCAGCATGCTTCGCCCAGGATCTCAAGATTCCTACATCTCAGGCAAAGTCAATATGCCGACGGCGAAAAGCCATGCCGAACTGGTTTCCGATGTGGAACCGAAGATCAAGGCGCAGGCTTTTTTCTCCGCGCGGGTCGCCGAAGCCCATATCCTCGACCGGCTGCGGCAGATCTCCGACGGCTACAGCCGCGGCGAATTCGGCCTTGGCGAAGCCAGGAACAAACTCAAGGATTTTCTCTGGGCGGAGGGTTACGATCCGCACCAGGGCGGGATGAGAAATCTCGCTTCCACCGGCCGGCTGAATCTGATCCTGAAGCAGAACGCCGCCATGGCACATTCCGCAGCCGAATGGCAACGGATGCACGATCCGGATGCCATGAAGGTGTATCCGTATGTGCGTTACCATGCCCGCAGCGACAACCGGACCCGGTCCGAACATGCTCATCTGGACGGCCGGATCTTCCGCAAGGACGATCCTTTTCTCTCAACGCATACGCCGCCCGGGGAATTCAACTGCCGCTGCTGGCTCGAAGAGATCACCGAAAAGGAAGCAGGAAAGACGCCGGATCTGATCCAGCCGCCGACGCCGGCCGACAAAGTAACCGTGGACAGCAAGAGCGGATTCTCCTTCGATCCGGCGCATGCGTTCGAAGAGTTTGACTATGACGCGATCAAGGATGCTGAACTGCGGGCGAAGACCAGGGCCGGGGTGATGCAGATGCTGAGTCAGACTGGTCCGACAAGTCAGACGGGTCAGACAGGTCAGACAAAAGATGAACCTGAAACAAATACCGGCAAGATGGCAAAATTGATCGGCGCCGATATGATTGAAGGGGAACATACCAGAGAACAGGATCTGGCAGCGACAAATCCGAATTTCGGCAAGGGTGAAGAATGGAATAAGAACTGTCAGCGCTGTGTCTATGCCTATGAGGCAAGACGGCGAGGCATCGACGTTGAAGCCGAATCCAGATTTCTTACGGGTAACGATCCCATGGACGACCACTGGAAAGAAATTTGCAGCGGTATGCAATGGCAGCAACCGAACGAGATAACTTCGCAAGGAACGAAACGGGCCATCGATACGGCTATGACCGGATTCGGAAACGGCAGCAGAGCGGTTGTTTTTGTCGAATGGGAAGGTGTAGATCCACCGGCATCCCATGTTTTTATTGCGGAAAATGTTGACGGAAAAATCGTGTATGTGGATCCGCAAAATAATGATGATAATGTGGAATCTAATTTCTGGATCGCAATTCCGGAAAAAACTGAGTTTGCCAGACTTGACAATCTGGATTTCAGCAATTATATTAAACTGTGTTGCAAAAGGAGAGAACCATGATCGCATTGTCGGATGCCCTTGAAATTGCCAGGAAAAAATTATGGCTGCCGGATGGATTATCATACTTTATTCGGGAGGCCAGGGGTTACTGGATTTTCGGCTGGGATTGGAATTCGGAAACGATGGGACCAATTCCGCCGGGTGCCGGCGGTCCGCTGATTATTTACAAAGACACCGGGAAATATGAATTTCCTCCGATCCCGCCCAGAATGACGCCGCAGATGCGCCAGGAATTCAGAACCGCTGCCGTTGTTCATTATCCGGGTTAAAACCCGCTGAAAACCTGAAAACTTTATCCGCACACTGGTGAAACACCCCGTGTGCTTTTTCGTGCTTTTTTCCGGTGATCTCGCATCGCCGCATCGGTTCACGCGACCTGCCTATATGTCCTATAAGACCTATA
>JAZUCR010000679.1:0-9534 GCA_045639225.1 Victivallales bacterium | reverse complement strand
GGTCAGACTGGCGCGCAGATCCCGAATAACGGGATCGGCGGCCAGGACCGCGGAAAACTCTTTCGAAGCCAGGCGGTTGGGTTCTTCGGGTGACATGGTGTGAGATTCCAGGAGTGGGGTTCCCGCTTCCGCGAACTGGTGGACACGGTGGACTTGGTGGACACGGTGGACAAGACGCGGATGGCGATGTTACGGGGTCGCGGGATCCCCGGTTGGTTATCAGTCGTTGCCGCCTTCGCCGCCGCCCGAAGCGGCTTCGATCGGTGCGCTGGCGGTGATCGACGCGTTGGTGTGTCCGGTGTTGGTGCTGGTGACCTCCACGGATTCGATCTTGTAGGTGACGCTGTTGATGGTCAGATCGGCGCCTGCGACCAGTGCGAGCGTGGTGCCGCTGGAAACGGTGCCTTCGATCTGGACGGTCTGTTTCTTGCCGTACATGTCAACCTGGATGATGTTGCCTTCCTCGTCCATGGCCTCGGCGGCCTGGGCGTTGGAGCCGAATTTGATGGAGGTGATAATGAGGCCGGTGACTGCGCCTTTGTAGGCGGCCGTGCCGAAATTGATGGTGTCAGGCATGATTATTGTCCTTTCTTGGGTTTGGTGGTTGGTCCGCGAACCGCGAACTTAATAGGACCTATAAGTCTTATATGACCTATAGGTAAAATCGCGTGAACCGGTGGTTTTGCACGATCCTCCGACGCTCGGAGAGCTGTGGAGGACATGGATCTCCGGGTCAGACGGAGCCCTGTTTCACTTCGAGTCCGATGGCAAGGGCAGCATACTGAGGATCCGGCGTGGCCGAAACACAGTCGAGCGGATAATAGTATACGCCGTTGATCTCCTTGCCGTCGGCTGGGAAGAGCGTCATCAGACTGGATCCCGCCTGGAAGAGCGACAGGGCGCGCTCATCGCTGCCGGACCGGAACTGATCGATCAGGACCAGCGTGACCCGCCCGGTGTTGGTCATGTTCATACCTTCGAATTTGAGTGAATCGAAGACGATGATGACGCCGGGGAGCTTCTCGGGATTGATCGCTTTGACCTCCTTGAGCAGCTGTCCGGGCGTTTTGCCCGCGGAGATCCGGACCGTCCGGAAATATTCGGTCAGCACGCCGCGCAGATCAGAGGCGATTTCGTTGAGTTTGCGCATGAAATAAACTTCGTTTTTTAAGATAAAAGTTGAAAGATAAAAGATAAAAGGGTAAATTAAGGAAACTTTTTTCTGGAGGAATCATATGCACGGTTTTGAAAATCTGGAAGTTTGGAAACGAAGCTGTCGTCTAGCAGTCGATCTTTACAAAGTTTTGGAGAATTGCAAAGATTACGGGTTGAAAGACCAGATGACCCGTGCCGCAGTATCCATACCCTCGAATATTGCCGAAGGTTATGAGCGAAAAAGCTCCAGGGAATATTCCCAGTTCCTTTCTATTGCCAAGGGATCGGCAGGTGAACTGCGAACTCAAATCTACATTGCTGTAAAAATCGGGATCCTCAATTCAAAAGATGCGGCCGTAATGACCTCAGAACTGAAAGAATTGTCCTCCATGCTTCAATCTCTCATATCGAAACTGTAGTATCTCCTTTTATCTTTCCTCTTTTATCTTTTATCTGAAATCAGAAGCCGGTGAATTTTTCACGGTCGAAAACCGGATCGTCCCGCTGGACCAGTGCGATGGTGCCGCCCGATCCGGAAGAGTTCTCCGCCGCATCCGGCAGACGGAACTGGTCATTGCGGATCAGATCCAGGTATTTGCGGACCTGATCGACCCGGCGTTTGATCTTCTCGGTGAAATCAGCTCCTGCGGGGCGGGCATAGGCCCGTTCTTCGGCCAGCGTCAGATTCCAGTCCTTGAGCAATGCCAGCGACCGGGAACCGGTCACCGGCAGCGCATACCGGGCCGCAATGGCGCCGTCGATTTCGACGGCGGCGCTTTCGAGATCATCCGTGATGTCGGATCCTTCATCGCTCGAAGAGCTTCGGAGGACAATCTGTTCGGCCTGTTCTGACCCGGCTTCGTCTGAGGATTCTGCCGGGATAATCGGTTCGGACAGATTGTAGATCTCATCGAAGACGCTGCCGCCGATCCGCTGGCGGAGTTCTTCAGCGGATGCGTAGCTCATCAGCTCACGACTCCGGCATAGACCAGATGCGGGAATGCCGCAGCGGCGGAACCGTATGCCGCGGTGCCGAAGATCGCCTGGTCTTCCATGAACACGCCTTCGTCATCCGGACGGTTCTTGCTGACCAGGGCGACTTCCTTGGATTTCTGGAGCGCGATCGGTTTGATCGGACCGCCGCAGCTCATCAGCCGCCAATGGTTGGCGTAGGAGCCGACGAAGCGCTTGTTGATGATCAGTTTGGCGGGGCCCTTGCAGCTGTTTTTGACCGTGATCTTGCCCTGACCGTCGATTTCGTATTCGTTTTCGAGGATGTCGCGGGCGGTGAATTCCAGGCCGGGACCGACCATCAGCACATCGGGCTGGACGGCCAGCGGTTCGCCGGCATGGCCGCAGTAGGACTGCATGGTCTGCCAGGCGGTCTTGAAGGTCGCGGCGGAGAGGGCGCTGGTGGTCTTGTTGCAGATCGTCGATTTGCCGTATTTGCGGTCGGTGGCGAAGAACGCCTTGTTGTCGATCCAGGAAGCGGGATCGAGGATCGCGGCGGCTGCCAGCTGGTCCCACAGCGCTTTCGCGGCCACGGCCATCTGCTGGATCGCGGTCATATACATGCCCCAGTTGTCCGATTCGATCTCGCGGACCTTGATGCCGACCGTTTCCTCGTAGGCGTCCTCGGTCATGGTGATCATTTTGCCTTCCAGATTTTTGATCTGGCGGGCGCCGAGCCATTTGCGCATGCAGGAGAACTGTTCCATGAAGGGGAGCTTGACGGTCGTGTGGGCGGAATCGCCGACGATCATGCAGAACTGTTCGTAAGTGGACGGCGCATCCTCGAAAGCTTTTTTGAAAGCCATGTCATAGGCGATTTTCATTGCTTCGAATTTTTCAGCAGTGATGTTCATTGTTGGTAATCCTTTCTGGTTGATAGTTGGCCGGAGTATCCCGCGAACTTATAGGTCTTATAGGTCCTATAGGACTCATAGGTGAAATCGCGTGAACTGGTGCGGCGACGCGAGATCACCGGTCCGCGGGAGCCTAGGGCCGGTGCGGAATTACAGTGCGGCGATCGCAGCGGCGTTCACGGCCGCGGCAGACTGCGCTTTGGCAGCGGCGATCGCGTCCGGAGTGATTTCCACTGCGACACCTTCACCGGTGACATCGACCACGATACCGGCCGGGATCTTGTTGGTGCCGCCGACCTTGCCGACGGTATGGTCGTCCACGATGAATGCGGCACTGCCGATATCCGCCGCGGTGAGTTCTTCCGAACGGGTGCCGTTGTCGAACAGGAAGACGCCGGTCCGGATCAGAGCTTTGCCGCCGGCTCCGACCGTGGCTTCCGCGCGGCCGAGGACCACCAGATTGGCGGTGTCGGAAGCGGGAACCGCTTTACCGGAAGAGTTCTGCGCGGCGATGCCGCCGGCATAGACCGTGTTATCGGACGCGACTTCGCGTTCGAAGTTGTAGTGGAGAGCGCCGACATGGAGTTCGGCCGTGTTGCGTGCTTGCGAGAGTGCTGCCATAATTAATTTCCTTTCCGTTTGAGATATTCTTTTTCAGCGTCTTTGACGCCGGCATTGCGAAGGGAGTCGATCGCGATCCGGTCGGCGGCGGAGAGTGCGGCGGCATCGGCTCTGCGGCTGACTGCTTTGCGTTCCAGCGGGGCAGGAAATTTCGGCGCGGCATGATCCAGATACGCGCTCAGTGCTTTGCTGTCGAGACTGTTCACATACTCCATGTCCGCATCCACGATCTTGCGTTCGGCGCGGCCTCTGGCGACGAGGTCGGCATGCGCTTTCTTTTCGGCGGATGCGGCCAGTTCGTCGATCTTCGCCTGCTTGACATCGGCGCTTTTCGCCTTTTCGGTTTCGGCTTTGAGCGCGGCGACGACTTCATTCACGGAAGCGCCGGCCTTCTGCCCCAGCAGCTGTCCGACCTGTTCGATCAGGGAGGCTTTCTCCTCGATTTCGCAGGCCAGTCGGTTCATCTCCGTTTCGGAGAGTTCGGCACCCAGCGCGACGGAATCACGCCCGGTCAGACGCTTCAGCGCCTTTTCGAGTTGGTTCATGTTTACCTTTCTGTCCGACTTGCCGGACAATTTGGTTGCGGACGCGGCGAGCGCGTCCAGGTTATTGATCGCCGGGGTGTTGGTCATGGCGACCGAAGTCACCCGCAGCGGACCGTTTTCCAATCCCCGGATCACCGGGGAAAAATATTTGTAGATTTTTTCCTTGAGCATTTCATATGCTTTCGGATTCCATTTGACCCTGATCCGGAGTTCTTCTCCGGACAATGCCAGGGAGCCGAAACCGAGCGCGGCAACACCGCCGGGAAAGAGTTTCAGCGTTTCGGCTTCGTCCAGTTTCTTCTGGTTGGCGAGCTCGAACAGATAATGTTCGGAATCCAGCGGGATCAGTTCGCCTTTCTTGCGGTGATACTCGACGATCTGCCGCATGGCTTCGGCGGTCAGAACGAGCGAACCGTCGCGCCCCTCCTGGCAGATCGGATTGGAGCCGATGCGGAGCAGGGTCCATTCCACGGGCACGCCGTTTTCATCGCGGACCACGCGGAACGTTTCAGAGGATAAAGAGAGCCAGTTGTTCATTTTCCCTCCGGGAAAAAGTTTAAAGTTTAAAAGTATAAAGTTCGAATATTAAGGATTGAAGAGTGAAGTTTAAAGTTTAAATCGGTGATCGGGTCAAAGGAGCCTGCCGGGCGGGCCAGGAGGTTTCAGCACTCCCGCCCGGCAGGTCCGTTTTGACTGATCCGTCAGACCGGATGAACGGATGGCGCTTCATAGCGCAGTTTCATGCCGAACCGTTCGGAGAGTTCCTGCGGATCCGCTTTGAATCCTGCCTGAGCGAGCGTGTTGACCACCTGCGCCAGATGCGCCTGATCTTCCGTCGGTTCGACCTTGAAATGCAGTCTCGGAACGGCCGCGCCGTTGAAGTGGAAGGCGGTCCACGGGGCGGCGATCTGCGCCCGGACAGTCGATTCCACCGATCGGGCGTCGGCCTCCAGAATATCCTGCCGGACCGCGGTCTGCGCGCTGCCGTTGCTCATGCCGGAACTGTCCGAAGAGCTGGCCAGCTGCCCGACTACCAGGGTGTAGATCGCATTGTGCGTGAACTCCAAGGCGCGGAAATAGACGTTGTCACCGCCGGTGTTGCTTGCGTTCAGCAGCTGCAGTTCGGTGGCTTTGGTGAAAACTCCGCCGCCGTTCGGTCCGAAGTTGCGGATCAGGGAATGGAGAACCTGCCGTTCGTTGTCCCACGCGTTCTGGTCGACCTTCGCCACCACGAACGGCATCCCGAAGCGTTCGATGAAGCTGAACAGGTCCTTGATCGGCCAGTTCTGGAAACAATGGAGCCAGGCCAGAACGCGGATCAATCCTGAGCGCGCCGGATCCGATTTCCTTTTGAACTGATGGAAGATGAAACGGTTGCGCGCTTCCTCTTCCGGCATCCCGTTCGGGTATTCATCGCAGACCAGGCGCGGCACAAAACTGTCGCGCAAAGAGAAATGGTGTGCGTCGACGGGTGCGAACCCTTCGAGCGAGCCGCCTTCGCCCCAGACGATCTCCGCGGCGGCGAACGGCATCACGACCGCGCCGAGCAGATGGGCCAGCAGATCGTGGAAAGTGGCCAGTTCGTTCAGTTCCCCGGCACTTCGCAGTTCCTTTTCGAAAGCTTTTGCGGCTGCGGCATCCAGTTCGGAATTTCCGCCCGGCTGCACGTCGTAATCCACGCCCAGCAGCGCATCCGACCGCTGTTCGAGTGCGCCGATGATGTCCCAGTTGCGTTCGAGCATTTCGCGTCCGCAGAGACACAGCTGTTCGGTGTCTCCCGCGTTGGCGGCGTCGAAGATCCGTTTCAGCGTCCCCGGCGTGTAAACCGTGGTCGCCCCGTAGCGGAACCGGTCGTTGGTGTCCGGAATTGTCATCCGCTGATGTTTTTTCTGAATTTTCATGTTTTCATCCCTGGTGAAAAAGGTTGATTTGCAGGTTCGAAAAAGTACAAAGTCCAAGCTGCGAAATAGAAGATTTATTTGGCCGTTCCGGTTTGGTTCTCCGCAGTCGGCTGTTCGCCGTTCCACGTCTTCCGCGAAGCATAGTATTCTTAGTATTCTCAGTATTCCCGGAAAGGTTGCGCTGCCTGCCGTCACAGCCAGGCGTTCGGTTCTTCCTGTCTTGCCGGACGGACCGGGCGGTCGAAGGAATCGGGTCCTGTGGCGGGAGCAGACTCGGGCTTGCTGGGTTCGAACCGGCAGAATCCTTCCGAGCCGCCGAACGCGTGGATCGCCAAGGCTCCGGCCCAGAACCGGTCGGAATGGCCGTTCTCTCCCCGGTCGGCACAGAACCGGATATTTCCTGCGGCGGTCGTTTCCTTTTTGATCGCACGGAGGTCGGCGCGGAGTTTCGGATCGGACGGGATCCGGATGTTCAGATCCTCGAATGCCGCCCGAAACGGATATGCCAGCGCTTCCTTGACCGGGCCGGTGAATTTCACGCTTTCCACGCGGTAAGCTCCGAATTTCTCGGCGGCGCGTTCGGCCAGCTGCATGCCCAGCCCGGAAGCATCGATGCAGCACCGCCGCATATTCGGCAGCGACAGGAACGGATACAGCACCGCTTCCTGGTCGGTAAATTTCATGTTCTTCAGGCAGATCAGGCGTCTGCACAGGTGCCGTTCGCCTTCGAAGGAGTTGACCCAGATCACGGTAAGGTCGTGATTGCGGCCGACGTCCACGCCGATGTAGAGTGCCTTGGCGTCGGACCCGGCTCCGCTTTGCTTCGCCGTGGCAAGCAGGTCGGATAGATCGTATGGATCCGATATATTTGCCGGATTGCGGTCGTATTCGCACGCCGCGATCATGTCGTAAGTCAGGAAGGCAGAAGCATCGTCTGCCGGCACGCACATGTATTCCTGCAGGAAAGATTCCTCATCCGCACAGCCACCCTTGATGAAATTGAAGTAATCGGTCTCATCCATTGCCTGCCGTTCATCTTCGGGCGAAAGTTTCTGCTGCAGACGGAAGAGAAAACCGTCGTTCAGCGCATCTTCCAGAGTAACGCGGTGCAGACTGATCTTTTTCGGATTGCCTTTTTCGCGGATCTCAGTAATGATCTCGTTGAAAAAATTGTGGCTGCCCCGGTGCGTGGAAACCATCTCCAGCTGCCCGCCCCAGGTAATGCCCGGATACGCGATCGCGTAAAGTTTGCGCGGGTCCTTGTGCAGCGCGAATTCGTCCAGAAGACGGTCGCCGCGTTTGCCCGCCTGGGCATCGGCGGAACTCGACATACTGTTGATCTTGCACCGGTTCACGAACTCCAGAACGTAGGTTTTTTCATTCTCCAGCAGCTGGACACCGAGATCCCTGACCGCGGTATGCAGGATGGCGGCGAAATGTTTGCAGTCATCCAGGAAAAGCCGTGCCTGGATCTCATCGCGGGAGGAGACCCACGCATCAAGTCTGGCGTCGGCCAGCGCCTTGCGCCGGACCAGGGAATACGCACTGGCCCAGGAGATTCCGATCTGCCGGGATTTTTCCATGACTTTGATCCGGGCGGGATCGAGCACCCACCGTTTCTGATACGGCAGCAGCAGGGCGTCGGAGGGGGGTATTATTTTGGCGTTTCCCATGGGGTTATGTTCCTTTTCTGTGAGCGGTTTGCGCGAACTTGAGTGGACGAAGTGGACAAAATGGACATTCTGGACTGCGCGGGAAGCGGAGCGGCGACCCGAGATCTTCGGGTTTACAGCAGTTTGATTTTTCCCTCGACTTCTTCGAGCGTTTCCTTGCTCATGCCGGAAGCGGCCTTGCGGCTGCCTTCCAGCTCGGCGATCCGCGCGAGCAGCTCCGCTTCGCGGTTTTTCCATTCGGCTTCGGCGGCTTGATGCAGAGTGTCTTTTTCGCGGAGTTTGCGTTTGAGCTCGGCGATCTGGGTGTCTTTGACCGGGTTGCTGAGCGAGGCCACACTTTGGGAAAGACTGCGGACCGCTTTGATCCGGTCCTCATCGGGCAGATCGCCGAGATCGGCGAGTTCGGACAGTGCTTCCATGAGCTTGCAGCGGGTCTGTTCGGTCATGCTCTCGAGCGATCCGGTGCCGCTGGTGATCGCGGCGAGCATCATATCCTTGTATTTTCGTTCGAGGTATTTCCGCCGCATCTGGACAAAATCGTTGAATTCGCGGCTTTTCCGGATCCCGGTCAGATTAGTGGAATTCAGCGAAAAACCCGCCTGTTCGAGCGCGGTTTTGACTTCGGGATCACGCAGCAGAGCTTTCAGGCCGGCGCCGTCCAGTACCAGGTTGTAGATCCGCCAGCGGACCTGATGGGGCAGCAGTGAAATTTTACTGCGGCAGCCATAATTGTTTTTCATGCAGTTGACCTTTGTTACGGTTCGATAACCGACCGGTCTCAAATCCGAAAACCGGTCCTCATATAAAAGGGGGGGTCGGGTAGTCAAACCGTAAAAAATTACGGTTTTTGAGGCTGACTTTTTTTAAAAAAGGTAACTGGACAAAGAAAAACGGACCAGATCCGCGGGATGAAACCGGGACCTGGTCCGATCGTTTTTTTAAATGATCACATCGCTTCGGGAACGGCGATGGTCAGAGTATTCAATCCGTCCGTGAGGATGTCGCGTACGGCGAAACACATAGCGAGCCGGGTGGCGACGGTGGCGGGATCCTCGGCATTGAGGACCTGTTTTTCCCGGTAGAACCGGTTGAACGCCTTGGCGAGATCGAGCAGATAGTTCACGAGGGCGGAACAATCCATTTTTTCGGCGGCGGCCTTGAGCGCGTCCGGATAGCGGGCGGCCGTCACGGCCAGAGCGCGTTCTTCAGCGGAATCGGCGAGCGCCCAGTTGACGGAACCGGAGGCGATGCCGCGTTCGGCGGCCTTGCGCGCGATCGAATTGATGCGTGCGCAGACATACTGCACATAAGGACCGGTATCGCCTTCGAATTTCAGGGAAGCCTGCGGGTCGAACATCATGGTGGTCTTGGGATTGAATTTGAGCAGCATGAATTTGAGCGCGCCCATGCCGATGATCTCGGAACGTTCTTCCAGATCGGCGGGCGGTTCGGCGCCTTCGGGGACCCGTTCGAGCGCGGCGGTCCGGGCGAGTGCATGCATTTCGTCGAAGAGATCGTCGGCATCAACCACGGTTCCTTCGCGGCTTTTCATTTTGCCGGTGGGCAGATTGACCATACCGTAAGCGAGATGGAAAAGATCATCGGCCCAGGCGCAGCCCATCTTTTTGAGGATGGCAAAGAGCATCTGGAAATGGAGAATCTGTTCATCGCCGACGACCCAGATCATGCCCTGCGGGGAGAATTCGCGGTGTTTGAGCAGCGTGGTGCCGATGTCCTGCGTGATATAAACGCTGGTGCCGTCCTTGCGGAGCAG
>JAZUCR010000678.1:0-4535 GCA_045639225.1 Victivallales bacterium | reverse complement strand
GCATTTTCAATGCGTCCGCGACCTTGACGCAGGACGTAATCCTGCCGATGTTCAAGAAAAAAATCACGCCGAAACTTCATCTGGCACTGCTTCGCGGCACAACTTTGTCTGTTGCCGTATTCTTCCTGCTGGTCTCGCTCTTCTTTGCTCAGCTGGATTACATCAACATGTTTACCACGATCATGACAGCATTGTGGGTCGGCGGAGCCGGTCCGATCATGATTTTCGGACTCTATTCCCGTTTTGGGAACCTGACCGGGGCGTGGTGTGCGATCATCTTTGGGTCCGGAACCAGTCTGCTGGGACTGATCTTCCAGCGGAATTGGGCACAAACCATTTATCCCTTCATCGAATCGCAGGGATGGGTGGAGAGCTGCGATACTTTTCTGAAAACGGTTTCCGGACCGTTGAATCCGTGGATCAACTGGTCGATGAGTTCCGTGAAATTCCCGATCAATTCCTACGAAATTTATTTCATTTCCATGATCCTTGCGGTCGGCAGTTATATTGTCGGCTCTCTGCTCACTTACAAACCTTACGATCTGGATAAACTGCTCCATCGCGGGAAATATGCGGATAAGCCCGCGCCTCCGCGGATGAAGTGGACTCTTCGCAATGCCTTTGCGAAACTGATCGGTATTTCCTCGGAATATACCCTCGGCGACAGGATCATCGCATACTCCGTCTTCGGCTATTCCTTCGTCTACAGTGTCGTTATCGTTTTCGTCGGCATCGTGATCTGGAATGCCTTCTACAAATGGCCGGAACAGTGGTGGTCCATCAATTTTTTCATTACGAGCCTGATCGTGCCGGGGGTCGTCGCCAGTATATCGACTGTATGGTTCATGTGGGGCGGCATCCGTGATTCCCGGCAATTGTTTATCGACTTGGAGAAGCGCAAAGCCGATGTGGAGGACAACGGACAGATTCTCGACTCGCCGGAGAAAAATTAAAATTTCAACAAGTATTTTCAAAATTAAAGGAACAAGAGCCAAAACGTTTTGAAATCGGCTCAAAATTCATCAATTCAGACAAATCGCAAGGAGAAATCAAAAATGCTGAATTGCCGCTCTCTTTTGCTGGGACTGCTCTGGCTGGGATCTATTGTCCGAGGCAGTGAATCGGTCGTTCCGAAAATCACGCTTGACACCGTCAGGAAAAATTCCAAAATCATGCTTTCCAGCGATTGTACAAAGGACTCTTTGCGAGACAGCGAAGCTCAGCGGATCATGCAAGCTGCGGCCGACCGCATCACTCCGGAAGAATATATCCGTTTTTATCAGAACGGCATCAACTGGTCATCGAAAGAACTTGGGAAAATCTATGAGGAACATCCGGCTCTTTACTGGTATGACGCGGCATTCGAAAAAGTGCTGAACGAAGTCAAAACCGAATCTGTTGCTCCCGGAGAGATCAAAATCTGGCTTGTCTACAATATGGGATATGTTGTGAAAACGCCGACACACTGTTTTTGCATCGATCTTCATCACCGCCGTGCGAGAGAACTTGTTCCATATCTCGAATTTGCTCTTGTGACACACAATCACAGAGACCATTATACATTCGATTTCCTTTCGGCTATGAATTCGGCAGGCAAAAAGGTGTACAGCGCCTTCTGGCCTTCCTACGGCGGCTATTCCAAGGAACCGGAACGCGAGCTCCAGCTCGCAAACGACCTCACGGTCCGGATCTTCGAAAGCGACCATAATCGTCATCTGCGCCGCTTCACAACGCCGTTCGAGATTGTCTGCGGAACAGGAAACGATACCTGTGTGATCTTCCACAGCGGAGACACATGCGATGCGAAACTGCTCCATCCGCGTTCGGGAAAAGTCGATTTCCACATGGTGCATCCGCGTGTCGGACTTGATGTGCGCGAAAGTGCCCGTGATACGGTCAAACCCGCGGTCACCCTCATCAGTCACCTGCTGGAATTCCATCATAAATTTGATAAATGGCGCTGGACATTCGCTAATGGATACACGGATGCAGAGAAAGTGCGTTCTGTCGGGAAAACCGCGTATGTTCCGATGTGGGGCGAAAAAATCGTCTGGAAAAAGGTGGCGGAAAAGAAATGAAAACAGGATCATTGCTTCTGACGGCGGTTTTCTGCTGTATCTGCGGTTTGACAGGCTGGGGTTCTCCAGCGCGCGGAGCGGTTTGCTTCACGTTCGACGACTATCATGGGGAGAACTGGCTGAAGGCTGATCCGCTGTTCAAAAAATATGGAGCCCATGCTACTTTTTTTGTCGTTGGAAAAATCACGCCCGAAAAAGCTGAAGTCATGAAAAAACTCCAGGCTGCCGGGCATTCGATCGGACTTCATTCTCTGCGTCATAAAAGAGCCGTTCCGTTCATTCACGAATCCAGCGAAGCAGAATATATTGCGCAAGAAATCAAGCCTCAGCTTAAAGCCTGCAGGAAATACGGCATTGAGATCCATAGTTTTGCGTATCCATTCAGCCGGAGGGATCAGGACAGTGACCGAATGCTGTTCCGTTTTTTCGATCATCTCCGCTCCGGGCTCAGCTCCGGGCAGAAAACCATGTATTATCCTCTGAAGAATATGCCGCAAAAATGCTGTTTCGACGGAACAGGAATCGGCAGGAAATACAAAAGTGAACTTTCCGTTATGAAGGCGGAATTGACTCGTGCCGCGGAAACGGACAGTGTTCTGGTCTATTATTCGCACAATATAGGTCCTGCTGATAAAATCGGCAGTCACGATATGCGGACAGATTGGCTGGAAGAATTGCTGGCTCATGCGAAGAAACTGAATCTGCGCATCATCGGGTTCGATGAACTCAACGCATTGAAAACCGGGAAATAAGGAAACTTAAGGTACAGGAGAAAATGAAATGAAACATTTGTTCAAAACAGCATTTTGTCTGACACTATTTTCCGTCAGTCTTGGAGCCTTTGCGGAGATCCTGCCGGTGACTCCAGCGGAGGGAAGCATTGTTCCGCTGCTTCCGGAAAACCAGAAGAAACTCAAGGAATTTGCATCTCCGGAAGCAAGAAAAGCCGCATTGGATACGGATTTGAAAGGAAAGAAGTTCTACTACGGGAAAAATGCAGTATGGAGAAGTCAGATTCCTGTTGTATTTACATGGAAATGCACTGAAAATGAACAGGGGCCGTTCCGCGTCACGATTTCCGAGACTCCGGATTTTACCGATCCGAAATATCTCTTCTCCAAAAAAGATTGTACAATCAGTGCGTCTCCCGCAGATACAAAATTCAAGATCGGGCAGAAATACTATTGGAAAGTAACGAGTTTTTCCAAAAAAGATGTAAAGGGGAAAACGGTTACCGAATCCGCATCAGCGTCTTTCCTTACGGAAGGTCTTGTGCCCCGCTGGATTTCCATCAAAGGCAGAGTCGGCAATATCCGCGATCTCGGCGGATACCTCACACTGGACGGCAAACGTGTGAAACAGAATATCGTTTTTCGCGGTCAGGGGTTGAATAACAACAGCGGGGATGGTGAAATTCCGGGCAAAAACAGACTGATGGTCGTGGATCTGGAGTATTTCCTGAAGGATGTGAAAATCCATACCGATTTGGACCTGCGTTCCAATGGTGAAACGGCGAATATGAAAGTTTCTCCGCTGGGAGAGTCAGTTCAGTTCATTCAGCGAAGCAGCCCCGCTTATGGCGGAATCTTTTCCAAAGGCAGGAAAAGCACGATGGCAAAGAATTTCCGCGTTTTCTGCGATCCGAAGAATTATCCGATTTACTTCCACTGCATCGGCGGGGCCGACCGGACAGGATCGCTTGCGGTCGTTCTGGAAGCAATTCTCGGAGTTCCAGAAAAAGAAATCGAGATGGATTATGAACGAACGTTTTATCCAGGGATGAGATGTTATCTGGGATCAGCCTGGAAAGCGTTTCAGACTCTGAAAGAAGGGATCATGAAATACGGCAAGGATGGCAATTCGCTTCAAAAATGTGCAGAACTTTACCTGTTGGATTGCGGTATCACACCGGAAGAAATCGAAAAATTCCGCTCGATTATGCTGGAAGCGAACCAATAATAAAAGCGCTGGCAAAAACTGAAAGGGACATAACCATGAGACGGTACTCAACACTCAACACTCAACACTCAACACTCAACACTCACTGAGATGAGAAAAACACCGACATGCTTTTCTGTGATTCGGCGAGGTTTTACCTTGCTGGAACTGCTCATCGTCATCGCCATAATCGCGATTCTCGCCGGGATGCTACTGCCGGTCATCAACAATGCCCGCGAAAAAGCAAACGCTATTGCCTGTGTTTCCAACCAGAAACAAATCCAACAGGCGCTGATCGGTTATGTTGACGACAACCGGGAATCTTTTCCCTGCTATGGCAATCCGGCTCCATCCTCGACCCCGGATATCAACTGGATTTACAGGCTGTATGACGGGGACTACCTGAAAGGCGGAGCCGTTTTCTTCTGCAAAAGCCAGAGATACCGCAGGAAATATGATAACGATGCAATATTCCTGGCCGATCCGCAGAGTATAAAAAACTTTGACAACGGCAGTTAC
>JAZUCR010000677.1:0-12072 GCA_045639225.1 Victivallales bacterium | reverse complement strand
TGACCGACTTCGCTGTTGCCCATATCGTCGTCGCTGGGCAGACCGACCGCGGTACCGTGCGCTTTCAGCGTGGTGAACGGCTGTTCCTTCATCAGTTTATGCAGGAACGGCGTGGGTGAATCCAGCACGGCATCTCCCTCGGCATATTTGCCGATTCCGACTCCATCCATGATCAGCAGTACAACGGGTCCGCGTCTTTTGGTGAATTTCGGGTTCACCTGCAGTTTATCATTCATTCTCAAACCTTCCTTTCGGGTAATTTTGTTCGTTCTGAAATATGGTAAATTACACCGTTTCCCCGTATTATTCAACGGAAACAGCCGTTTTTTTGCGGATTATTTTTCCGGAACGGATTTCAGACTTTCCCGGAAAGCCGACTGCATCAGCCCCAGATCGGTGCCGACACAGATGAATTTCATGCTCGTTGCGGCATAATCCCGCAGATCCATGCCGGGACGCAGGACCATTCCGGCAAATTTGCCATGCCGGGAAGCGGCGGCCAGGATCCGCTGCTCCGCTTCTTTGATCCGCGGATTGGCAAAATCCCTGTAACAGCCGTAATCCATGGTGAGGTCCGAATGACCGATGAACAGCAGATCGATGCCGTCCACCGCGGCGATCTCCTCGACATGGTCGACTCCAGCGGCGGATTCGATCTGGACCGCGCACAGCAGTTTTTCATTCGCCTGCTCCAGATAGCTCTTGAGTTCACGGTTATAAACCGAGGCGCGGAAAATGCCGGTCATTCCCCGGGTGCCGTGCGGCGGATACCGCATGGCGGCGGCAAACTCGCCCGCCTGTGCCGCCGATTCCATCATCGGCAGCAGGATCCCGTCACCGCCGTAATCCAGTACCCGCTGCACATATTCCCGGCGGAAAGCGGGGATCCGGACCAGTGCGGCAGTCTCATATTTGTCCAGCCGGGCGATCTGTTCGAACCAGGACCGTTCATCGCCCTGCCCGTGTTCGCCGTCGATGACCACGAAATCGCAGCCGCATTCCGCCGCGAGTTCCGCCGCCGCGGGACAGCCGGAGGCCAGGAACATCCCCCTCACCATCCGGCCCGACTGCAGTTTCCGTTTCAGATCTTTGATCATGGTTCCTCCTCACTTTTTCACGGCCAGCAGCGAACAGTAGAGGGTATCCTTCCCCTGCAGGACACCGCGCACGATTTTATCCGGGAAACGCTCGCTGTTGCTCCAGATCATATATAAATCTCCATTGCAGTTGACGATATCATAATAGACGATTCCCATTTCATCCACAGCATGGAAAACTTCTTCGAACCGGGACAAGTCCCCGGAATCGCCTGCCAGGATGGTGATATTATTGCGCCCGTCCCGGATTTTGTTGGGCAATATGCCGGTTTGCGAATATGCCAGCAGGAGTTTTCCGTTGCAGGTCATCAGCTGGGGCCGGGTCTCCGACATGCCGAGGCGACCGCACGGACGGAACTGCCATTCGCCTTCGTCCGCCGCCCAGAATTCATCCCCCTCCGCTCCGCGCAGCAGTGCATAGATCTTCCCGTTCAGCACCGCGGTCTGACATTCATACTTGGCAAGTGCTGGGATGACACCGCAGAATTCGAAGGTCATGCCGTCGCGGCAGCGGAACAGGATCGGGTAGGAAAGAGAACTCGTGATCATCCCGTAAAATCCGCTCCCGTTCCAGGACGGCTTGGCAGTGCAGATGATATGCTCTTTCAAAGCGCCCCGCAAACTGCATCTGTCGCAATCGCAATGTTGCGCTTTCAGATACGCTTCCACAGCTTCGGTCGTCAACGGCTGCGGCTGGGAATTTTCGTTCAGACTGCACAAAACCTGCCGGATACCGCCCTCGATGGCGGATTTTTCAGGCGACCAGTCGAAACAATAATAATGATCCGCGCCAGCCAGGAAAAAGATCCGCGGACTGCCGTTGAACAGGATGGAGAATGCATCGATCGGCCAGTTGTAAGACTTGCCCTGGAACGACACGTCGCTTTCCAGCAAAATCGAGCTGGACGCCCGGTCCACACCCGGCACCGGAATCGCAGCCAGCGCAAAAACCGACGCCTGTTCCCCGAAATCACGGTAAGCGGCATGGTAAGGCGTAAAAATCATCTTCCGCGCCGGATCGAAACAGCTGATCGGGGCGGACGACGAGGTGAAACGTTTGATATCGCTGACCGGCACTTTGTCATGAAAAACCTCTTCCGGAATCCGGAATTTCAAGTTCAAATTCATCATCTGTTCTCCTTTTCAGCAACCGAAAATACAACAACACCCAGCCGGTGAAACTATGGCAACTATACAGCAAGGCGGCGAAGAAATCAACTCCGATGGCGGAATTTCCATGAAAAAACGATTTGAAAGGTATGACGTCAGTCGAATTGGACTGCACGGACATAGGTGGATTGGGAAGATTGGGTGAATTGGGTGGATTGGGTGAGAACGCTCTCTGCGTGGGATGATTGACTGGCGATCCCGTAACTTTGAACTCGCACTCCCGCGACCGGAAGCCCGGTATTGCCGGGCGTTCCCATTATACCCATCACATCCAATTCACCCATTCACAACTGTTCGCCGGAACATGGCTCATGCCGCGTCAGCGAACCGGCTCCGGGGTGTTTTCCCTGCTTCCCGCCTGTAAAAGTAAAACCGGCAGGACGGAATTGTATCTGTCGTCGAACCGATTTTCCAGGCGGGAGACAGTTTCTTATTGAAGTCCGGATTCCCGAATTTTCAGAACAGCCGGAAATTTGACGATCGGAATCTGGCCTTCCCGAGGCGACCGGACTGTGTTGCAGAGCAGCCGGACGACTTCGCGCAGACACTCTTCCCGGCGAAGATCAATGGACGTAAGTCGGGCCTTTGGAAACGGACGATAACCGTATGCTTCCCAGTTGTTGCAGCTGATCAGATCATATTCTCCGGGTCGGAATCCGCGGTCATCAAGAGCTTTCAAAGTCCCGGACGCCCGGAAATCACTGGTATCGAAGATGGCACATCCCCGAACATCCGGCAAGTCTGCACCATATTGATATCCCAACCGGAACGGCGAAAGGGTTTCACTTGTTCTCAATTCGGAATATTCGACCTTTTCTTTCAATCCGAACCGTTCCAGCCAAACCATAAAAACATTGGCAAAATATTGGATATTGGGGGCCGGATTGGCAGAAATATAAATCCGGCGGATTTTTTTGCTGATCAGGACTTGGCAGATGCGCCGCATAACATGATCAAGATCCGGTACACATTGGATCAAGGGTTCATCGATCAGACGGTAATTCCGGAACAGCGCAATCGGCACCTTCCGTTCAAAATCCAGCGGCGGAATATCCGAACAGAGAATCCCGTCCGGATTCAGATTTTCCAGTTCTTCCCAGGTTTTGACATATTGAATTTTCGCATCATATTTCAAAAATTCCTGCTCAATGATCGGATAAGTATTTTCATGATAAAGATTTTTACGCTCAAACAGGGAATTCTTCACGATCGAATCCCGGATGCAAATCAGCATGGTTTCACGGCTGGAGCGGATGAAGGTGCCGCAGCCGGTAATTCTTTTCAGCATTCCTTCTGCGGCGAGCTGGCGGACCGCACGGTCTGCGGTCATCAGTGACACTCCGAATTCCTGCGCGATGGACGATGAAGACGCCAGTTTCATCCCCGGCTTCAGTCTTCCGTTTGCAATCTGCCGGCGCAATCCGGAGGAAACATATTCAATCTTGTTTTTGTATCTTCGGATAATCATGGTGATAATGTATCATGAATTTAAAAAAAATCAAGTCATGAGCTTATTTTTATATAACTTTTATATAATATGACAAGATTCTGCCGTTTTTCTTTTTCATCGGCTTGTCAATTATTTCCCAAAACATTATATTGAGCGATAGAATTAATGAAAAGACGCCAAAAACAGCAATTGCTTTTCAGGATTGATTGCAGGCCCCATAAACATAAGGAATATGCAATGAAAATTTCATGCACACCAATCAGCGCCAAAGCCGCCTTGAACTGCGGCGAACTTGATCAACCCCGTTATTTTGAACTGATTGCCGCCGCCGGCGCGGAGGGAACCGATATCATGGACCCGAATTGCTACCCCTGGTTCTGGCAGGATGTCGAACAGGATAAAAAGGCCTTGTCCGGACGGCTCAAAGCCAGCGGCCTGACCGTGGCTGCATACGCCACAGGGAATCATTTTGCGGTCTGCGAACCGGAAAATTTCAAAAAACAAATCGAAATCGTAATCCGCGCGATTCATGAAGCCGCTGAAACCGGGGCTCCGGTCCTGCGCATCTTCGGAGGCTACCACAAGGATCTGATCCCCGCACATGACATGGATTACGCGGAAGGTTTGCAGTTAGTCATCAAAGGAATCGAAGCGGTACTGCCGGAAGCCCGGAAATGCGGGGTCTCTCTGGCCATAGAAAACCACGGCCGTCTGCCGGGTCTTTCCGCCGAACTGCTCTATATCATGAAGCAGTTTGAAACCCCCGAACTGGGAATCTGCCTGGATATCGCCAATTTCTATGCGGCGAACATGAACGAAACCGAAGACGCGGTCCGAGCATACGAACGGTTGAAAAAATATGTAAAACACGTCCATTACAAAGACTGGAAAATTGCACCTTACGGCGCCCCGAAACGGGTTGTCCCGTGCATCTGCGGCAAAGGGGATGGCATTGTGCCGCTGCGGCAGATGGCTTACCTGCTGGAGGAAAACCATTTCAGCGGCTGGTGTTCGCTTGAATATGAAGCGCCTGCCTTAGACGGCATTACCGCCAGTCTGCAATACATGCGCTCGCTCAAACAGAGCGCTGCACTGCTTTATCCGGGAGAGAAGAAATGAAGAAAATCAGACTCGGAATCATCGGACAGGGCCGGAGCGGACGGAGTATTCACGTGGAAGCTCTGAAACGGGCCCAGGCACTGGAACACTACGAAATTGCCGCCATCACGGACCTGATTCCGGAACGCTGTCAGGAAACTAAACAGGAATTCCCCGACTGCAAAGTGTATCCGGATTACCATGCCATGCTTCAGGATAAAAGCCTGGAGCTGATCGTAAACGCATCGTTCAGCGAACAGCATGTGCCGATTTCCCTGGAAGCTCTGGAAGCGGGATTTCATGTATTATCCGAAAAACCGCTGGCGGCCAAGGCAAGCGAAGTGGACAAAGCGATTTCCAAAGCGGCGGAAGTCAATCGGGTCTTTGCGGTATTTCAGGAAGCGAGATTCGATCCGACTTTCCAAAAAGTATTGAAAATCTGCCGCAGCGGCGTATTGGGCAGGATCGTGATGGCCCGTTTCACCCGCAACAACGCCGCAAGACGCTGGGACTGGCAGACGCTGCGGGAACGCAACGGCGGAGCCCTGCTCAACACCGGTTCCCACCCGCTGGATCAGGCTTTGGCATTGTTCGGAGAAGGGATGCCCGACCGGATCTATGCGAATATGGACCGGGTCAACAGTTTCGGAACCGCGGAAGATCATGTCAAACTGGTCTTCAGCAAGGCCGGCCATCCGACGATCGATCTGGAAGTCAGTTCCTGTGCGCCCTATTCCCCGCCGCGGTTCCAGGTTTACGGCGAATATGGCGGCATTACCGCGGTCCCGAATCAGGTGGACTGGAAATATTACCGGCCGGAAGAAGCTCCGGCCCGCAGCCTGATTCGCGAGCCACTGCCGAACCGGGCTTATTGCAAGGAAAAACTGGACTGGTATGAATTCTCCTGGCATGATACAGGTTCCCGCAACACGGCCTGGCTGGGCGAACAATTTTATCTGAATCTGTATGAAGTGATCCGGAATCAGGCTTCCCTGGCGGTCCCGCTGGATGATGTCCGGCGGCAGATCGCCATCATCGAAGAATGTTTCCGTCAGAATCCGCAGAAATGGAGGTGAAGCATGTCTGAATTGCGTGTGATGTCGGTCATGGCGCATCAGGACGATTTTGAATTCGAAGCGGCCGGTCTGTTCCTTCGGTTGCGCCAATATTACGGGAATCAGGTCAAACTGAAAATCCTGACCACCAGTCGCGGCGGCAGCGGACATTATCTGCATGATGTGGAGACCACCGCGCAGATCCGGGAGCAGGAAGCCCGGACCAGTGCGGAAATCGTCGGCGCGGAATACGAGAACGTGACCCAGCTGGACGGTTCGCATATTCCGGCGCAGGTATTCTGCGACCGCAATATGCTCGGCGGTCTGTGGAATGCGATCCGCGCATTCGCACCGGACTATGTGATCGCACCGCCGATCCCAACCAATCCCCTTGCCGGAATCCATATCGACCATCAGCACACTGCGGAGGCGGTCAGGTTAGTGGCATATCAGCTCGGCGTCCCCAATGCCTATCCGACTATGAACGGAGAACGGGTCCTGCGTTACCAGCCTCCAATCATCCTGAACTGCATCGACGGATACGCCCAGGAACCGGTCTGGCACTTCCGAGTCAATATCGAAGAATTCCGGGAACAAAAACTGCAGATGTTGCGTTGTCACAAGTCGCAGCTGGAAGAATGGCTGCCATTCGTGAACAATCTGGACAAACCGGAAATTCCCCGCTGGTCGCAGGAGGAATGGCGGAACCAAACTGAAATGCGCCATATCCACCGCAATCACCTGTGCGGCTTCGAGTCCGCCCAGTGGCATGAATACTTTGCGGTGACCGCCTGGGGCGGCGGCAGCTGGAATGAATCAAACCGCCGGGAAAAAATCAAAAAAGATTTTCCGTTTGCGGATTGGAAACAAAGCAGAAAACTGCAGAAAGGACATTGAACATGAACTGTTTTTCATCCACCACCCCACGTCATTCGTCATCAAATCGGCATGGCATCTTCACGCTCATTGAACTGCTCGTCGTTATTGCGATCATCGCAATCCTGGCGGGAATCCTGCTGCCGGCATTGAACCGGGCAAAGATATCCGCCCGCGGGTCCGCCTGTTCTTCCAATGTCCGGCAAGCGTATCTGGCTTTCAACATGTATGCCAATGATTTTGAATGGTGCCTGCTGTCAATCGTATACAGCAAATTATATACGAATGTGGTGCATCAACTAGGGTATCTCAAACTGGGAAAAGTCTGGCAGTGTCCGGAAGAGATGTCGGGCGTGAGAGACAATGGTTCGGCAAATCCGCATATCGGGCATAATGGATCCACTTTCGGGACTTCTTCCCGGACGGTTCCCGTCGAGAACAATTCGTTCCAGTCGCTGATGGTCAAATTCGCCAATATCTCGAAAAGCCGATATGCGTCCAGCGCAACAGTTTTCGGTGATACACCGGTTGCCAAAAGCATGAACGGCATAGTCTCCTCCTGTAATCGGCATCACGGCATTATTGGGGATGTTTATCAGAGTGCCGCTCTCTCCTACGTCAAACCGATTTCGGTTCCGAATGGAGTAATCTTCCTGCGGCACGGTAAAAAATATGCCAATATCATCTCTCTTTCGGGGGCAATGTCCAAATTTTCCGGGCTGGATTTACTGAAGGATTACAGCCAGTTCCACCCCTATTACAGGTACAAGAACGGTCCTCGCTATTACCCGGATTTTTGACCCCATGAATCGACTCACCAAAACGCTGAAAAAATGTAGCCGTAAAAGAACGCGATTCCGGGAACAAATGACAAACCGATCGGACACGGCAATACGGATTTGCGGCGGAAAATTCGAAACCATCAACAGAAAAGGTGTTCTTTCATGAAACAATTTATCACATTCGTTTTCCTTGCGTTTATTCCTCTAATCCTGCCGGGAATGGAGGAAAACTTTCTCCATGTCGATCCCGCTGACAGTGTGATCGTTTTGCCTGAAAAAAAATCCGCGGCCAAACAACTTGCCGCAGACGAACTGCAGTATCACCTGCAACTGGTCACGGGGGTAAAGATCCCCGTTCTTGCAGAAAACGATTTGCGGAAAAAAACGGCGAAAATTACATTTTATGTCGGCATTCCGGCACCTTCAGACTCCAAGCCACTGCTTCCGGAAGAAGGAAGATGGCAGGCGGGGAAAGATGGGAAAATCTATTTTTATGGGGACGACATCGACCGCAAACACCCTGCCGGGCCTATGACAAGTCTCCTGATCTCGTACCGGGGAAGCGCCCACGCGGTTTATGATTTTCTCAATAATATATTGGGGATCAAACACATAGAACCGGGAAAAAAAGGGATCGTCTATGAAAAAAGTGAAATCATCAAAATACCGGTCGGCAGTTTTTCCTGGCGTAGTGCTCTGGAATTCCGACTGATCCGCAGCGGTATACCGGATTACAAAAAACGCTATAAAAAGGGCGTTTCCACACTGCCGCGGGAATTCACGCTTTCAAAATCGGAATTCAAACGGTGGGAACATGAGGTTGCTCTCTGGCAGTTGCGGCAGCGGTTCTGCAAAGCTACCTCCATCCAGTATGGTCACTCTTTTCTCAAATACTGGCAGCTTTTCGGAAAAACCCACCCCGAATACTTTGCCATGGATTTCACGGGGAAGCGCGGTCCGGGCAAACAACCGCTCTATCGACTTCAAGTCTGCATGAGCAATCCGGAAGTGGCGGATGTGATCGTGGATCTCTGGAAAAAGGGGAAAAGTCCATGCATCAATATCTGTCCCAACGATTCAAGTTTTTTCTGCCTCTGTCCGGAATGCAAAAAACTGGGCAGCAGAAGCGATTTGATGATTCATCTCATGAGGGAAGTCTCTGAACGGGCGGTGAAGATCCGGAAGGATGTGCGGATCACCACCTATGCCTATCAGCTTTATATGGAAGCGCCGAAAAAGATTCGGGTTCCGGAAAACGGAGTCATCGGTTTCGTATCGATCTTCCTCAATCTGAAAAAGATGGAGCAGTATTACAAAGGCTGGAAGCAAATGGGGTGCACGAAAATCTTCCTGCGACCGAATACTTTTCACGTGGATATTGGCCTGCCCCTGGGATACGAAAAGGATGTTTACAACGAGTTTCAGCTGGGGCGCAAATACGGAATTTTCGGCGTCGATGTAGATTCTCTTTCCAATACTTGGAGCGTCAACGGGATCGCGCCCTACATCCTTTCCCGGAGTTACATCAATCCGGAAAAACCCTTTGAATATTGGGAAGATGACTACTGTCAGGCATTCGGCAGCGCCCGGGAACCGGTAAAAAAATATTATCAGTTTATCCGCAAACACATTTGGGAAGAACGGGTCGGGGCAGGAAAGATACAGGTGGGACCGGGATACGACAATTTGAAGCACTATATTGCCCCCCGTATCAGGGACATTGTGGATGAAGAGATTTACCGCGAAGCGGGAAAGATTTTGGAAATGATCGATCTGAACAGTCTCTCTCCCGATGCAAAAAGGCGGGTGGAACTGTTGAAACTGGAAAATGACCATGCCATTCTGACCGCCAGGGTGATCCATGCGCCCCTCGCTCAGAAGATGAGCGCCAACAAGGCCCTGTTGGATTTCCGGATCCGGCACAAAGACGAACTCAACATTTTCTGGTTTACGCTGCTGAAAAATGAAGAAAGCAAAGACCTGACCGGCATGAACTCCGCAGCAAATTTTGGAGATTGCAACTGGGCACGGGAAATTAATGCCAACTGGTATTTCGACCTGGACGAGAAAAATGTCGGAGAACAGGAAAAATGGTATGAATATCCGGCGGACCGGGTCCGTAATGTCTGGAGTCCGTTCTTCGTTACGAAGAATTGGGAATGGGCGACAGTTGCGGACGGCATTCCCGCCCGGCTGGTGGAAAAACTGCGCAACTATGACGGGATCGGCTGGTACAGTACGAGGGTCTTCCTGGACCCGAGCCTGGAAGGCAAGAAGATCTTCCTCCACTTTGGGGCGGTGGACGAATCCTGCACAGTTTACGTGAACGGGAAAAAGGCCGGCACGAGGATCTTACGGGAGGCAAAGGATTGGAAGAAACCTTTTGATATGGAGATTACACCGTTTATCGACTGGAAGTCCCGCTGCGCTAATATCTTTGTCCGGGTGGAAGACAAACAGGGTGCCGGCGGTATCTGGAAGGGTGTTTGGCTGAAAGCAAAATGAGGGGTGTTTGTGTCATGTTGAAAAAATATCTTTTCTTGGGTCTTCTGGGCATAGCCTGCCTGCTGAACGGCAAAGAAGTCGTAATAGAAAACCTGGATTTTTCCGCCGGACTGCAAAACTGGCGCTGCGCCGGAAATCGGTCGAATTTCCAGGTCATACCGATCGACGGGATCAATACTCTGGTGGTCCGGGGGCCGGGTCAAGATGAAACACCGGTATCGGGCTACCAGCATATCTTTATCCCGATACCGGTTAGCGGCGAAGAGGTCCGCGGCTGGAAAGTCACTCTTTCCGCCGAGATCAAGGTGGAACGGCTTTCCGGTAGTTTCAAACTGATGATTCGGGAATCCAGAAAAAAAACCACGATCCATTACCGTCAGACGATTATTTCCAAATGGGAACCCATGGGCGAATGGAATCGATACAATTGCGAATGTTATGTCAGTAGAAATACGGAACGTCTGCATATCTATCTGCAAAGCTGTTTTCTGATGCCCGGAGACAAACTCTACGTGAGAAACCTCAAACTGGATATTTCGTCCAGAAACAAACGTTGATACAATAAAGAGGAGGTTCCTAATGAAAAATCTTTTCTGCGGGGCGGCGGAATATGCGGATCCGAATCAATTCACCGGCAGCGATGCCGAACGGATCAACCAGGCGGTTGCCGCGGCGAAAAAAAACAACGGGATCGTCCGGATATTTCCGCGGAAACCGGATTCCGTGTCTTCCCGGGATTTCTGGCTTCTGGATTCTCCTATCCTCGTCCCTGGCAATACTACTCTGTTCCTCGAAAACTGCCGTCTGAAACTTTCCGATCAGTGCCGGGACAATTTCATCCGGAGCGCCAACTGCGTTCCGGGAGAGGAAAAACTCGAAAGGATATCCAATCTTCATATCATCGGCAGGGGAACGGCGGTGCTGGAAGGTGCGGACCGACCCCGCTCCACTGGGGACGGCAACGGCGAAAAAAAGCGGCTCGGGAGAAAAACCTATGGAACGGATGCGGAAAGAGGAGATGTATCACCGTTTGGCGATTGGCGGAATATCGGCATTCTGCTGGCGGCAACCGATCATTTTACACTGAAAAACCTGACCATCCGCGATTCCCATGCCTGGGCGGTTTCTCTGGAGGATTGTTCCCATGGGCAAATCCGGAATTTGGAATTTGCCTCGACAGGCTGGAAAATGATTGACGGCAAGAAAGAACGGATACTGAATCAGGACGGACTGGATTTGCGGCATGGATGCCATGACATCATCATCGAAAACATCACCGGCTGTACCGGCGATGATCTGATCGCTCTGACCACGCTGCAGGGAAAAATCCGAAAAACCGGCATGATTCCGGCCATGGAATTTACCGGAAAAAATCCAGTCGCTCATCTCAATGACATCCGCAATATCATCATCCGCAATGTCAAGGGATACTCTGCCGGATTCTGCAACATTGTCCGTTTCCTGACCTCCGGCGAGTTCGAAATAGGCGAAATTCTGCTGGACGGATTGCTGGATACTTCCCCGGCGGAAAGCCGGGGACCGCAGGCTGTCAAAATCGGCGATTCCAACTACGGAAAAGCTGCGTCCGGCTCCGTGTACGGCTTGATTCTTCGGAACATCCACACCCGGGCTCATTGCGCAGTGCTCATAGATGCCTCGCTGAGGGATTCCATTATCTCTGGCATAGTCAGCGAAGATCCCGACCTGGAAATTATTCGGCTGACTGTTCCACCTGATGCAGGAACCCGCGGTCTGATTCTCGATTCTCTGCTGAAAACCAATTCAAAAAAAGACATGAATCACTTGCAACCGGAGTAAAATCATGGAACAGAGGAACCATCTGGGAAAGGCAGCCGGGGAAAAGATAATTTCAAATAAACTATGCGCGGGAACATGATTTTACGTGCTTTTGACAAGAAAAAAAATGGTTCGGTGCGTCAAGATTGGTTTGACGCTGAAAAAAACAACTTTTTAACCGGATGAGCCAGAACATTTTGAGATCGGCTTGTTTAATTGCCTCGGACAACAGACCACTTCAG
>JAZUCR010000676.1:0-2181 GCA_045639225.1 Victivallales bacterium | reverse complement strand
GGGCCGCGGCATACGCGATCTCGTCCGTGTCGGCAATAATCCGTTCGCTGTCAGGCCACGGCGACACCACTTTCAGGACGGCACGTCCGTCCAGGTTCCACGCTTCGGGCATGGTCGCGTCGCACGCCGTGGTTACGCCGTCGGCGGCATGGGCAATCCGTTCGACCTGTTCAAATCCCGCTTTCCCCATGGTGTCAACGACCCACGCGGTGGAACGTTCGAAATCGTCATGGCAGACCCGTTTTTCCAGTTCATAAAGTTTGCGGGTATTGGCCTCGAAATCGGCAGCGGACCACATGGTGCCGAACCGGTTGTAAATCTTCTGAAAATCCATTTTAAAGCGATTGTTTCTTGCTTTATCGAAGTTCCTCGACTTTGATATTCCGGATTTCGGTAACGGAATCAGCTTTTCCGTTGATCTCAATGACGAGTCTGACAGCTTTCGTGCCCGGCCAAAGTTTGTTTGCCGGATTATTCGTTTGGGTTATGCCGCTCAATACTCCGGACATGGCAGTCCATTGGTTTTTCAGTTTGGCAGACCTTGCATTCCAAATATATGTGGCGCCGTCCACATGCTGCCGGACTTTCGTTCCTTCCGGGAAATTTCTCTTCAGAGGCTGTTTCAGTGTAATTTCCCAGATATTGCCGTTCTTCCGGATCCCGTTTTTTGCAATACCCATCGCTTGGAAGTTCGGGAGATCGGAATAATCTTCTTTGACATTAAAAGCGATATAACCATATGAGATTGCCGCATTCCATTTGGCGGCATCTTTGACTTGAATCACTTTGTCGCCTTTGCCGGCGAGCCCGGATAATTCTGTTTCCGTGCTTTTCACTGGTTTTACATACATCGGAAAAATAGTCCTGTCTTGTGAATCCAATGGTTCATAGCCAAACCAAACCTGGACGGGAGATCCGGACTGAAGCTTGAACTGCCCGGAAAGCCGGTATTTTTTCTGCGGGTCAAAACGCAATTTCCGGACAGTGAACATTTGTGCTGAACCCTTGACCATCAGGATTTCGTCTTGCTGTGAGATGTAATCTGCTTTTTTGCCTTTCTGATAGCATCTGAAATCTTCCGGTTTTTCAACTCGGAAAAATTCCTCAGCATGCAATGCTCCGATGGAAAGGACGGCAAGGAATGCCATACATGTAATTTGCTTTTTCATAATGGGGAACCTCCTTCAGGTTTAATCATTGGTTTTTCTGACAAAGACAATGCGGTCACAGGCAACCGTGTTTTTTTCTTTTGAACCGGGATAATATTTCGGACCGGTGAATTTCAGCGACACATAAATATTCACCGTATCATCGGTTCCGGGCATCCAGACCTCTCCGGCAAAAACATTGAAAAGATGTTTGTAGCCAGCGAAATGTATCCTCATTTCCAAATTGGGGGAGATGTCGTTTTTTCCGATATGATAGAAAGCATATTTCCCTTCCATGCCGGCCTTTGCTTTTTGAATTTCCGAAAAATCGTTCCAAGTGCCCTTGACCGGGTCATATTCCAGAAACTGGAGCGGGAATCCCTGGCCGGCATCCGTATTCAGCAGGGCATGATTCCATGCTGCCTGTGGGTCGGGAATCCGCCGGGTCTTGCGCATTGCGCCGGGAAAGAATTCATAAACGAGTTCCGGTTTGAATCCGCCGAAAATTTCCTGGGGCAGCGGCTTGGGATCCGTTCCCATTTGAATACTCAGATTGTTGACCATAACCTCCAGACTGCTGTTATGGTTTCTCCTCCAATTCTGGATTTGGGCATATTTGGCATAAAAAGCCCCTGTTGCTTCAAAATAGTTTTTCCGGATCCGGGCGGCGAGCGTTTTCACATCCGTGTTATATTCCGGGACCTCCTTTTTGATTCGGCTGAAAAAGTTCAAGGTGGTAAGATCCAGCGGAATCCTCACCCTGCGCACGGAAAAATTCTTTCCCGCATCGCCGGCGGTCAGTTTTTCCATTTCGTCGAAATATTTCTGCCAGCGAACCACGTCGCGGCTTTTGAAGATCGGTGCGAAAGCCCCGATCCTCGAGCTCCATTTAATGAATACTTTCGCCGAGGCGGTTACATTCTCCAGCTCATCCAGGTATTTTTTCATCAGAGGTGCGGCAGGACCGTATTCAAATGCCATAAAATCATGGATCAGCGAATCAATATCCAGCTCCGGATTCCGCAGCAGTATA
>JAZUCR010000675.1:0-2137 GCA_045639225.1 Victivallales bacterium | reverse complement strand
ATTCCAGGAAAAAACCCTTCTCCGTATCCGGTTCGATAGAACATAACTGCTTCAGCAATTCATTTTTTTCCAGGTAGTCCATACACAGGTCATAGAGATTGATATCAACAATCTTAATGCCGGAATCATGAAGTCGTCTTTTCAAATTAGGCAGCATTTTTTCAATTTCCAGTTTTTGCTTTACGGGAAATGGACACAGAAAAAACGGGACTTCCTGATTCAACCCCTGCATTTTCAGAAACCGACTGTCGGACAGCACCTTGATCAGATGCTGAAATAACTCTGTTGTTTTCCTGAATTGTGTCATTTCACAGCTCCATTTTCCCTCGTCGGATAAAACAGGAAGTCATCCGGGGATAAAAGTCTGAAAATCTCACGGCTGAAATACGTAGCAAGAATTTCGTTATCATGACCGATTATTGAACATTCGCGAAGCAATTTGAAAAGCATCTGCTTGATTTTTTTTCGTGTGGAGTCTTTCATTGCCAATAATTCCGGATGCAATGAACTTTTCCTTTCAATAAACAACGCATAATCACTGTCATCGATATTCTTTTGGAAGGAAACGTATTTTTCATGGATGACTTCTTGTGCAAATTCACCAATGAATTTATAACACCGGCATACGGCCAGCCACAAAACAACCCCTGAATCTGCGGAATTTGTGCTTGCAAGGATCTGCATCTCTTCTGCTGTCAGACATTCCAGACAGTGTTTTATTTCAGTAAAAAAACGTCTTTGGCTGCTTGCTGTCCTAATCTGCAAAACATTATGCCGTAAAACCTCATCATGAACTTCTTTCCAGTCCGCAAGGCGCAAAAATAAACTTGCGATCACAGAGGTCTCCCTGCAACGCAAACATGATGCAGTAAATGACATCCTGTATTTTTCCGTTGTCATCATATACAGTTATCTTCTTTTCAATTCTTTTTTTTCTGTTTTTGATGGTGGGCATTATTGCTTTCCACCCAGGCATCGACTTGATCTATTTTGAATTTCCAGCAACGCCCCAGTTTTACTGCCGGCATATCCTTAGTACGAATCCAATTATGGATCGTATCATCGGTTACACCGAGATACTGACATATTTCATCCATAGAATGCCATCTATCGTCCATTTTTACCCAAATCCATCCAGAAATTGATACTATTCTTAGAGTTCAAACAGCAATATACACTGAGACCGGGGAATGTCAATCCTCTTTATCCCGAAAAAAACCGATTTCTTCCGAAAAAAAACGATTCATATGAAGGCTGCTTACGGCTGATAACAGCAAATGATTTTAAACCTTTGAATCCATTTCCCCTGATGAATGGTCTTAAACCACACATCAGGGGATATATTACAAATCATGCACCCAGCAGGATTTCTTTTAGCTGAGTCATGGATTCCATGGTTGGATTTGTAACTTGACCAATGAAATCCAATGCTTTCTGAATCTTGGCTTTATCGGGACTTTCGAATGTCGTCCCGCTGATCGCTGCGATCGCTTTTTCCTGCGCTTCGTTGCCGACATGCGTGTAATATTTGTCCGCAATTTCTGATTCTGTTCCCAGGATCGACAGCAAGACTGCTTTCGGGACGCCCGCTTCAGCGCAGAAACTGGCGAAACTGTGCCTCAGGGAATGAAAACCGTAAACCGTCATTTTCTTCTTGCGTCCCGGAACGGAAACCGAAGGCTCCAGACCGATCCAGCGGATCACTCGAATGACATCATGGTCTATCAGATTGTTGCCAATGTTTTTGCCGGTTTCATCGGTTTTATTGTATCTGGCGGCAATTTTCGGACAGACATACTGATTGCATTTCCATGTCTGCGCTTCTATCAGAGTATCATAGAGCTGCTGTGCCAGCGGAATCGAAACTTCCTTGCCCGTCTTGAACTGTTTGACATAGATCCTGCGATGCGGCAAATCGACATTCTGCCATTGCAGCAGGACACAATCCTTCAACCGCTGCCCCGTATACATTCCAATGGTATAGATCACCAGAACTTCTTCCTTATTCTTCAATTTATGCGCGGGAGACCGCAATTCTTCCAGCAGACGCATTTCTTCCTCTTTGGTAAATGCCTGACGACGGACGATCGTATCCTGTTCCTCTCGTTCGCTCCGGAACAGGGATTTTGCGTAAAAC
>JAZUCR010000674.1:0-6136 GCA_045639225.1 Victivallales bacterium | reverse complement strand
ACGATTTTCGAGAACGAAAAATTGAACATTTTTAAGCATAACTCTTTGATTATCAATGTTTAATTTTGTTGCAACCTTGATGTTTTGTGACAAAAAGTGTGGAAAATTGGCACTAACGCTAACTTTTTGCATCCTGCTTGTATTTTGAAAATATGTGGAAAAATGGCAATCTTCACGCAGGAATAACCATATAACATTTCCTGGGATCAACCATATAACATTTTTGCACTTTACGCCGAATCTTTCAATCTCACGCTCAAAATGCCGGGCTAGGTATAACGATTTTTTGATCTGAAGACTTCCCCATTTCTTCCCCATTTTGTATCGTTATATCTCCGGGAGTTCCGTCAGCTCGACGTTCTTTCGACCATGATAGTAATGGGTGTTCGTGGTTTCCGTCGATGTGTGTCCGACCGCCGATGCAACCGCCTCGTCATCGTTGCCGCTGTCGATCTGGAATGTCACATAATGATGCCGGAATCCGTAAAGCGACAGTCCCGCTCCATCCAATCCCGCATTGTGGACGATCTGCTTGAATCCCGGATCAAGATTCGCTCTGTTTTTGTCATATTGCGCCGCGAACTCCGGGAAGAACAGTTCCGTTCCGTTGTCCGGTATGGAATCCAGCACGATCAGCAGTTTCGGATCGGCTTTGTAACTGACATGCTTGCGCGTTCGGCTGGTTTTTTCAGGCATGAGGTCGATTGTTCCGTTTACGATCTCATCCCGGCGAAGATGGCATACATCCACCGGACGCAGTCCTGTGTAGTAGAGAGTGCGCAGAAACTGCCCCCATCGTGAATAAGGTATTCCCCTCGCGGTCAGCGTTGGATTGTCATCGCAGAATTTCAGAACTTTCCGCGCTTGTTCGGTCGAAATCGGCGTTCGCTCCTGCGGCTCGGATTCCTCTCCGCCGGTCCGCAGACTTGCCGACCACGGGTTCGGAATGTCGCTTGCGCCGAAAACGGAGGAAATGTCCGAAATATAGTTCTTTCTGGTCTGTGCGGAGACTTCCAGTGAATCCAGAAACTTCCGGCACACGATCTCGTTCAGCGAACGCATGTCCATGTCACCGGCCCACTCCTGAAACTTGCTGAAACGCTGTCTTTTTGTGGAGAGCGTTGAGCCTTTGATCTTTCCGGATGCCTCGATGTAGCGGTCCCACAGATCGACCGCGGTCAGCGCGGGAAGCGGGAAAACATCTTCAATGGCTTCGAGCGCGGTCTGCATAGCCTGCTTTTCGAGCATGGCGAGGGGGGAAGACAGTTCTTTTATGGAAACTTCGCCCTTGGCCAACGCCATCGCATAATCGCACAGTTGTTTCGCCAGTTGGCGCGTATGCTTTTCGCGGTCGAAAACCATCAAAATGCGTTCCGCCGCTTTTTCCGCATCGCGTTTTGATGTTTTGTGGGTGGAAATCCAGTCCTCGATGCCGCCGCGGCGCAGCCGCATATAGTAGTAGTTTCCACGTTTGACCAGTTTCATCGTTGTTCTCCGTTGCATTATGTCGTATATCAATATATCACTGAAACGACATTATGTCAAGTGACGATGTTGACAATCCAGGTAAATGTGCGGTTTCGGCATTCATCAAACAAAACAGAAGCGAGGATCAAATGATAACGCTCAACAACATCATCATTTCCGGCAGACTGACGCAGGACCCCGATGTCAGGGAAGTCGGGCAGAAAGCGAAGAAACTGGCGAAGTTCGGCATCGCATACAATCGCGAGTTCGGCACTGCTGGCGGTCGCAAAAAGGAAACACTGTTCATCGACGTCCAGACCTGGGAGAAACAGGCGGATTTCATCGAGCGGTATCTGAAAAAAGGCGACACCTGCATCGTGGAGGGCGAACTCGTCATGGAGCAGTGGCGCACGAAAATCGGCGAGTTCAAGTCCAAAATCGCGATTCGGGCGAGCAAAGTTCATAAAGTCTTCTCGAAAGGAAAGGACGAAGATGCGGAAGACGGAGACGGCGGCGAACAGTCCCCTGTTTCCGAGGAATACGCGCCGCCTGTCCAGGAACACCGCTATACAAAAGAGGACTGCGCCGACCCGCGCGTCCAGGCTCCCGGCGGTTCCTATCAGGCGCCGACCGAGGAGCCGATGTACGACAATTCCGTGCCGTTCTGATTAGAATTTCTTGCCGCCGTGCTTGTACGGACGGTCCACGTTGTGCTGATGCTTGCAGATGACCGCGCTCGCCACCGGAAGATTGTTCCGTCCGGCGTAATCCATGATCCGGATGATGCAGTCGGCGAGTTCCACGGTTACGGAATCAAATTCCGGGCAGTGCGCATCCGGCGGATTGCCTTTCCGCATTGCCTCAAGAGCCTCCGACAGTTCGGAGTGCATCAGCGCGATCACCGTGCCGTCTTCGCGTCCGTCCTCCCACCATCCGTGTTTGAGCGCGTTGGCATGGACAGCGCGCTGCACGGCGTTGAACGACATCACAAAATCAACGATCTGCTCCTGTTCCATGATGAAACCCTTTCTTTTTGTTATTTTGTTCCTGTGATAAGTGAGGCGTTCGGCAGCGATTCGATCCACTTGCAGAACCTCATCCACTCAGCGAGTTTGTGTCCGGATCGCTGAAAATACATTGTTTTCAGCTGCAGATAGTTGGTCGTAATCCGCGCCGGAAAGAACTCCGTTCAGATCATCGTCCGGCATGTTGAACGCCGCTCCGGTGAACTCCGATGCGTCGTATTGCGCTCTCATCGGCAGACCGCTGGCGACGATGCTTTCCTGCATGTCGTAAACCCGCACGTTGTCAATCAGCATTTTCGATCTCCTTTTTGAGTTCGTCGATGTGGCGCATGGCGGCAGTGAAGTTCTCGCTGATGATCGCCGAAAGCGCCCAGTATCGCGGGGTGTCCTCTTCTTCGAGCATTCGGAAAATCAGCATTGCCTCCCGATATTGATGCGGGACAAAACTGTCTGCCTCTTTGAGGTAGAATACCGCCTTGTCAAGATCTTCGAGGCCTTTGGTTTTGCCGCCCTTGTCGCCCGCTCTCCACACATACTTGAAAGCGTTTCCGGCGCAGAACGGCATGTGCCTTGTGATGTCAATGCACTCGATCTGTCTGGTCTTGAATTTCGCCGCATAGTGCGCCGGATGGTTTACGTTGTCGCTCATGGTTTTCCTCCGATTGTTTTTGCTTTTCAGTTAATGCTTTTATTGCAGTTTGAAGCGTATGGTTTTGTGCAATCCCGTCAAATGTCCGTTCGCATCGAACACACGCCATTCCCCTGACGAAAGATTGCCGTCAACGCGGACGGCGTGCCGGTCTTTCAGCAGCGAGTGCAGTTCCGGGTCGCTGTGTCGGAAGACGTCAATCATTTTTATGTAGTCTTCTTCGCTTATGGCGATCAGCGCGTTGCCCATTCTTCATTCTCCTTTTCTCCCATGATTGCAAACAGCAGTTTTTCCATCTTCGCCATCAGGCCGCACGCCTGCATCATTGGTTTCAAATGATACGGGATGATGTCGTTGTGGGCGCAGACGTTCCAGCGTCATCAGATCGTCTTGGGAAATGTCGAGGACTCTGCCGTTCCATCGTTTGATCGCGTCTTCCGGAAACTCCCTTGGCGCGGTTGTGCGCGCGCCGCAGTTTTCGCACCATACGGATGGAAGTTTGTTCCCTCCCTTGTGGATGACCGTCTCGCCGACCGCGATTTTGTTTTCTCCGCAGAATGGACAATGTTTCAGTTTCATTTTTCTCCTTTCGCAACCTCCATCCAAACCTTCAGAGCTGCTTCTGCCGGGTTTGTGCCTCGCTCGCATTCAAACTTCATAACCGCCTCTTTGCCAAATTCAACTGTCCACGCTCCACAGGCCGAACTGAAAATCGCAACCCCATCGAACTTTGTTTCCAATTCTGCCAGTATCTCCGCCAACGTCGGGGCGGGGCAGACGAGTGCGCCTTCTTCGGGGATATAGGGGTAGTAACGTCTGTCAACCGCGCGATAGATTGGTTGAACATCTCCGCAAGTCACCCACACCAGCGCACTTTCCGCGAACTCCCCCTCCGGAATCTGCCTGCACAGTTTCAGCGGGGGGACCAAATCTTCAAGTTTCATTTTTTTTCACCTCCGGTTGTAATCTGCGAACGTGCAAGACTTTCGCACCCTCGCCATGTTGCACCAATTCGCTAAATCGCCCAGCCTCTTATCGGCAATTTTTCCGTCACCGTCAAGGTTGCGGAAGGGCATGACGAATGGTTTGATTTTCTCGTCTATCTCTAAAACTCGTTCAATCCTCTCAATGGTTTCCCCAACCTCCTGCGCGAGAAAATAGATAAACACATCGCCGCTATATCCTGCCGCGCGCAACAGTCTTACCGCGCTCCGGATATGCGGTATCATCGCGGGCGTATCACAAGAAAAACGTATATAGCGGTCCGTTCCAGACGCGTTTGTCCAGCGGCATCTTGCAAGCAAGCGCGCATTTTGATCGTTCACAAGCCTCGCGTCCAGCCCTTGATTAAAGTCAATCGCCAAGCCAAGGCGAACGGATTTATCAAGCTGCTCCTTGACAAACTCTGGGTCGTTTGCCAGAAAGTTGTTGTCCATCAAAACAACCCGCTTTCTTCCCTGCGCTATTCGTTCAATATCGCCGTATCGCCGAATACCCCCCTCTTTGCGCGGAACGACGCACCACGGGCACTTGCGAATACACCCACGCGACAAAAACCCGATTGCATACTTAACTTCCGGATATATGCTGTAATCAGGATCACACGCATCGACATCGTGCGGCAGCTCCTGATAATCCCGGTATCCCGTACCGCCTTTTTCAATAAGGCAACTCGGAAAATAATCAAAATCCTTCGTAAACGTGAATACCTTACTCGCGTAGATTTTTTCCGGGTGGCTGAATAGCGGAGCGTACCAGTCCACACTGTCGCCCTGTGCCTTGTGCCACGCGGCGATTTTCATCAACGCGAGGTTCGGGAAGTGATGCCCGTCTACGTCAACCAGCGATATTTTCATCTTTTCTCCCATGCGACGTGATGGATGTTGCCGACGATCTCTCGGCTTTGCTCTCCCCCGCGTCCGATAGATGTGCGATAGGTGTTTTTCAACCATTCATCATGACCATCGTCGGGATGTTGCTTTTTCTCCCATTCATAATCCTCGATTGAGAATTTCATAATATTGTGGTTAAGTTCGTCCCAAAGTACGAAATACCTATTTTTACCCTCGTCTTTTCCTTTGCCGTAGCGATATTCGACAATATCCCCCTCGTAGATCAGCTTCCCGTTCTTGTCCTTGAGGCCCGTACACTGCTCGATTGTAAAATCTTCCTGGTGTACATACCTTCTCCCATCTTCGAAGCAAACGGACCCCTCGTCGTCAATCAACATTCTGCAAGGCACATACCGTTTGTTTACGTTGTCGTAAACCCGGAACTTGAAGCTGTCATTGTTCATTTCGCGTAATTTCTCCTGTGTTGTCTTGGAAATAGCGTTCGGTATTCCCAAACGATCATCGGCATCCTCCTTTACCATGCGCCGTCCATGTCGGCTGATTCTGCCACCAGTAGGGAGATATGTCTTTTTTCTGCGGACATGGATTCAACGGCATTGTGTACGGTTCAGGGAATACCGTCTGCGAACTTTGCTCTCTGACCTCCACCGCCACATTGTCCTTCTGGACACATTCCCCCAGGATACCGGTCACGGCTTTCATCACGCGCTCAACGGTTTCGTTGTCAACGGTCGGACCCGCGATCTCGATTTCGACCACTCTTGTTTTCATTGCAATATCCCTTCATGTTGTTGTTTTTGCGGACGGTGCGCGGAAATCCGCAGTTCCACCCGCGGGTTGTTTTTGTCAAAGTCCATCATCAGCACATACATGGCGCGGACTTGGTTGTCATCGACGAACGCGAACCCCTTGAGCGTGTCGAGGAGCGTCTTCAGCAGATTGTCGAGATCGCCAGCGGGATGGCGCGACGGATAAAACCTTGCCGCCATGTAGAGATCGCCGCGCATGGGAACGCTGCCCGAAAGCAGTACGCGGCAGCGTTCGGCATACGCCGTCTTTCTCGCTCTTCCCAACGGCGACAGGTTTGCCGCGGGGGGATATGGAAGAATGATGTCCATGCGGATCACTTCTTCCGGATCGGC
>JAZUCR010000673.1:0-9709 GCA_045639225.1 Victivallales bacterium | reverse complement strand
CATCGCGAGAATGCAGGACATCCGCGATCAGGCACGGACGCACATGGAAGAGATGCTCAGGACGGTCAAGGAGCTGGAAAACCATGAAAATTGAAACCATCATCGGCCTTGTCATGGCCGAAATCGACCGCGCGGAAAATCTTCACCCTGTCTGGCCCCATGATATTGTCAAGGCGGCCGCGATCCCGGTCGAGGAAGCCGGGGAGCTGCTGAAGGCCGCCAACGACTGCGATGAAAAGCACACCTCGCGGCAGTCGATGATTACCGAGGCGGTCCACACCGCCGCGTCAGCAATCCGTTTCCTGAAAAACCTGGAGGAACAACCCAATGAGTAACGTCACCACTTTCAAATTCAACGATCTGCCGGTCCGCATCGTGAAAAAGGACGACAAGCCCCTCTTTGTCATCCGGGACGTCTGCAACATCCTGGGCTTCTCAAACCCGAACCGACAGCTGGCGATCCACACGGAAAACAAGCCCCTCTACGAGCGGATCGGAACTCCGGGCGGACCGCAGGTCGTCCGGCTCGTGCCGCGCGAAGACGTGGAGAAGATCCTCGCCCCGAATCACGGCAGGAAAGCCGCCGCGCTTCGCCGCTGGCTTCAAACGGAGGTCTACCCGAAGGTGTTTCCGGAGGCAGCGGCGGGGACGTTCCTGTTCGTGATCCTGGACCTCTCCTGTCCGGCCGCGAAGGAGAAGGCCGCCCGCCATGAAAACCGATAAAGGAAGCATCACCGCCGCGCTGAAACTGTGGTTCCGCGAGGGAGATGTTTTCGAGATTCGGGTCTTGGACGCGACCACGTCCGAATGGATGCGGCCGCATATGGAATCGGGCTATTTCGACTATAAGCACATTCCCAACGCCGCAGAAGCGATCAGCCGTCTGCGATCCTATCGAGGCGCGTATGCAACAGTGAATCCGGTCAATCCCGATTTGCTGGCCCGCGCCTGCAATCGGCTGCGAGGCATCACACGTGAGGCAACCACCGCCGACACGGACATCGTCGCCCGCCGCTGGCTGCTGGTGGACTGCGATCCGAAGCGGGTCTCCGGTGTGTCAAGTTCCGATTCCGAACACGAAGCCGCCATCACGATGGCATGCAAGATCCGGTCCGGGCTGTCCGCTTCCGGCTGGCCCGATCCGATCCTGCTCGACTCCGGCAACGGGGCGCAGATGATGTACCGCATCGACCTCCCTGTCGAGGACGGCGGGCTCGTTCAGCGATGCATCGCCGGAATCGCAACTGCCGGGGATGACAAGGTGGACGTGGACCTCACCGTGTTCAACCCGGCGCGGATCTGGCGTATTCCCGGCACGATGAACTGCAAGGGAGACGATGTCAAGACCCGTCCGCACCGCATGGCGCAGATCCTCTCCGTCCCGGAGAAGACCGGTATCGTCACGCCGGAGCAGATGGAAACCGCCGCCTCCTGGAAGAGTGCCGCGACAGCGGAGCAGACCACCTCCTTACCAAGCGGCGGTGTGCAGGAGACCTCATCCTTACCAAGCCGGGAAGTTTCCGAGTTCAATCTGGACGATTGGATCGCCCGATACTGTCCGGAACTCGGCAAGCCGCAGATCTGGAAGGACGGCCGCAAGTGGGTGTTCCCCGTCTGCCCGTTCAACGACGCGCACCGCAACCGGACCGCAGTCCTGATCCAACAGGCCAACGGAGCAATTGCCTTCCGCTGTCACCACAACAGCTGCACCGGCAACGACTGGCACAGGCTCCGCGAGCTGCGCGACCCCGGCTGCTATGACCGGAAGGAACAGTCGCTCCCGGACGTGGACATCTCCGGCATTCTGGCCCAGAAGCCGAAGGCGCAGCCGCCGCCTGCCGAGCCGAAGCCCGACAAGGAGCCGATGCTCGCGCCTCTGCCGGAAAAGCTGCTCAATGTGCCGGGATTCATCACGGAATATGCGGACTACACCATGCGGACCGGCCAGTATCCGAACCGCATTCTGGCGTTCTGCAGTGCGTTGGCGTTCCTCGCGTTCCTCACCGGCCGCAAGATCACCGATGAGCGCAACAACCGGGGTAACATCTATCTCGTGGCACTGGCCAACAGCGGCACGGGCAAGGATCACCCCCGCAAGGTGAACATGAATGTCGCCATTCAACACGACCTCGGAGCCTGCATCGCCGAGTCCTTCGGGTCCGGCGAAGGTCTGGAGGACGCGATGTTCCTGCACCCGTCCATGCTCTTCGAGATCGATGAGTTCGACACAGTGTTCAACGCCCTGAAGTTCGCCAAGGACGGACGAGGCGAAAGCATCATGGAAAAACTGCTCCGCTTCTACGGAGCGTCAAACGGAGTATACAAAATGAGAAAACTCTCCATCCGAAACAACGACGGCAAGAAGACCGATGACGACCGCAAGATCGTGAATCCGCATCTGGTCATCCTCGGAACCGCCATCCCGAAATTCTTTTACTCGGCCCTCTCCGAGCGTGTGCTGGCAAACGGTCTCATCGCCCGGTGCATGATCCTGGACGCAGGGAAGCGCGGCCACGGACGCAAGCCGTCCGGGGAAAGCATCCCTGCTGCCATCACCCGCGCAATCGAGATCATCGGCAAATACGGACAGTCCGGCAATCTCACCGAGATCAACCCGGCTCCGATGCTGATCCCGGCCGCGCCCGAAGCCGATGTGCTTCTCTCCAAGCTCAACGAGAAGTACGACTGCATCTACGACCGGCACGAAGCCGAACAGCGCAGCGAGGCAATGGCATTCTGGGCCCGCGTCTTCGAGAAGGTGTGCAAGCTCTCCATGCTTTACGCCGTCTCCGAGAATCCGGTCAAGCCCGTCATCTCCGTCCCCGGCGTCAAATGGGCCGCCGCTTTCGTGGAGCACATCACCGACCAGATGCTGTTCATGGTCGACTCATACTCCTTCGAGAACCAGTTCGATGAGAAATGCCGCAAGGCCGTGCGCTACATCCGGCAGGCTGGCGGCAGGATGAAGCACAGCCAGCTGCTGCGCAACATGCACGAGTCCAAGGAGGTATTCAAGCAGATCATGGACACGCTGCAGGAGAACGGCACAGTTACCACGGATTTCATCCCGACCGAGGGGAAAACAGCGAAGTATTACCGGCTGGCCTGATTTCGCGGAGCGTTTTCAAGTTCGCAGAGATCAGACCCGAAATCGCGGAGCGCTCCTTGTGAATTTGGGAATCAGGATGTGAAAGAAGAAGAGAAGGTAAATAACTAATAATTACTTACTTATAATTCTTTCTTTCCCTATTTCACAAATTCACAGCACACGCGGATTTCTTTATTTTTGGCCGTTTTCAGCCCTTTCCCGCATTATATCTGTGAATTGGTGAACTTGGGAATTTGCAGCCGGAAGAGTCTGTCCGATGGCCCGGATGCCCGGCACTGAAGAACCCAAACCGACACAGAAAAAGTGACGGAAGATCGACGGAAGATCGACGGAAACCACGTCATAGACGCGCAGCACCCCCGGAGGGGTCGAAAATGAGGCGGCGAGGCTCGGAATGGCCTCAAACTCAATGGTTCCCCCCTCGGAATGGAATTTGGATGGGCGCGCGGAAGGACTCGATCAGTTAAGCAGACTTGCTTGCAGACGATAAAAAACCGCAAACGCCCCGTCCCGCCCGACTTGCGCGTAAGCCCGAACACGCCCGGATCACGCCCGTGAAACGCAACGGAGGGGGCTGTTCCGCGCCTTTACGGGCACGGTTCCATCAGGTATTTCCAAATGGGGATGATCTGAACTCCGTCATCCGCCGACCCCTCTTCATTCCACGTGATGAGGAGCCGCTGCTTGATGCTGAGTTTTCTGCCCGCGCTGACAAGAGGGGCAATTTCACGTTTCCTCGTTTCCGGATCGGAAATGGACCAGGAAACCTGCACCAATTTCTTGTCGCGGGTGATCTTGTTGAAGGCGTGGAAGTCCACTTCTTTTCCATCGGAGGTATTGATGTAACTCAACGTATATTTCTGCCTGCGGAGGTGAAGGTAAACGAGGTTCTCCAGGAGCCAGCCCTTGTTTGCTTCGGGGTCTTCCGCCATCGCCCGGACAAGACCCACATCGACCAGATAGACTTTGGCCGGATTAACCAGTTTGGCTTTTTCCGAATCGCTGAGAATGTATGTCCGGTAAACGATGCATGCCTCCTCAAGATAGTTCATGAAGTCGAACAAATCGTTCTTGGAGCATTTCACCTGCATCCCGTTGGTGAGGACCTTCCAAAACCCGGTGACGCTGAATTTCCGGGCATTGGACTGATAGACCGCCTTCAGAAGCAGACGGAGAGCCGTGACATTGGCAACATTATGCCGTTCAATGACATCCTTGAGAACAACAAGGTCGCTGTATTCCTGAAGAATCTCGATCCGGGTGGAGAGATCGGGATATTTGTAAACTTCCGAGAATCCGCCGATGTGAAAATACCTGTCCATCTCGTGACGCAGATGGGCGATGTCATCATCGGAAAGATGCTCCGGAATGGTCTCGAACACACGATGGTACTTCAGAAATTCGACAAACGAAAACGGCAGAACTTCCTTGCTGATGGAGCGGCCGCGCATGGTGGATTCCATTTCAACCGCCAGCATCTTGGAGGAAGACCCGGTCAGGATGACATGGATGTCCGTGGTGTCGATGAGACGGCGGACAAAGTGCTCCCAGCCATCCACATTCTGGATCTCATCGAAGAAGAAGTAGCATTCCTTCTGCCGGTTGTCCGGATACAGGCTGTAATAGGCGTCAAGAATGCTCTGGCAGTTTTCCAGCTTGAAGGGCGTGAGGCGGTCATCCTCAAAGTTCAGGTATAAGATCTGATTTCTGTTCAGCCCCCCGGCAATCAGTTCAAGCATCTTCTGATAGCAGAAACTTGTCTTGCCGGTTCTCCGCATTCCGGTGATGACGGTTGCTTTGCCGTCAAGAATCGGAAAAACAAGTTCTCTGCGGGCGATATGCTCCAGATTCCGGTTCTGGAACTCCAGTATCAGCCGTTTCAGGATTTCGATCATGGACACCTCCGGGATTGTTGTCGCAGGCACAATATAGCACAGAAAAAGACAAAATCAAGCGAAACTGTCTTAAAAAAGGAGACTATTTTAAAGAGAACTGTCGCTTTCATAGAAAAAAATTCTGTTGGGGAAGGATGCAGCATTTAACCGCTTTTTGCAGATTTAACCCTTGCACGGTTAAAAGTTTTCCTCATTCTCTGCCGAGTATCATTTTTTTTGCACACGGTAAAATTTAAATGGTACTTGAGCAAAAAACAAGAATCTCCAAACAGTTTTGTCAATTCTCAATATGCATTGCGTTTTGACAAAAAACAAGTAAACCACAACAAAACAAGGAAACAAGATGAACATCGTCAACATGAAGATCACGGACATCCGTCCGTATGAGAAGAACCCGCGCATCAACGATGCCGCGGTGGAGGCGGTCGCCCGCTCCATCAAGGAATTCGGCTGGCAGCAGCCCATCGTCGTGGACAAGGATATGGTCGTCATCGTCGGGCATACGCGTCTGAAGGCCGCCGAACAGCTCGGTCTGACCGAAGTCCCTGTGGTCGTCGCCGAACACCTTACTCCGGAGCAGGTTCAGGCATACCGAATCGCCGACAACAAGACCGGCGAGATCGCGGAGTGGGATTACACGCTCCTGCCGATGGAACTCAAAGACCTGCAGAACGCCGACTTCGACCTGTCCGTGCTGGGATTCGACACCGACGAACTGGACAAACTGCTGAACGGTGATGCGGAAGATACCATCGCCGAGGGCGAAACCGAACCGGACGCCGTCCCGGAAGTCCCGGAGGACGCGGTCAGCAAACGGGGAGAAATCTACCGGCTGGGCGAACATCTTCTGCTCTGCGGCGACAGCACCCGAAAGGAGGACATCGCCAAACTGATGGGAGAGGAAAAGGCGGACCTGTATCTGGTCGATCCTCCTTACAACGTGGCTCTGACCGGAAGCAACGGTCTTACGATCCAGAACGACAATATGGAAGACGGCAAGTTCCGGAAGTTCCTTGACGACGCATTCTGCTGCGCCTCTTCGGTGCTGAAGCCCGGAGGAAGTTTTTACATCTTCCATTCCGACAGCGAGTCCAGCAACTTCCGGCTGGCGGCGCGCGACAACGATCTGGAAGTCCACGAAACGCTTTACTGGTACAAGAAGAACGGTTTTGTCCTCGGTCGGTTCGACTACCATTACCAGACGGAGTCCTGCCTTTACGGCTGGAAGCCGGGTGCGGCGCACAACTGGTATTCCGACCGGACCCAGTGCAACGTGCTGAGTTTCGACAAGCCCAAGTGCAACGATGTCCACCCGTCCATGAAACCCGTGGAAATGCTGGTCTATCTCGTCCGGAACTCGTCTCAGCGTGGTGAGATCGTTCTGGACAATTTCGGCGGCAGCGGATCAACGCTGATCGCCTGTGAGCAGACCGGCCGCAAGTGCCGCATGATCGAACTGGACGAAAAGTATTGCGATGTGATCCGTCGCCGCTGGGCGGAGTTCACATCCGGCGAAGGATGCGACTGGCAGTCTCTCACTCCCGCCGTCAACAATGGAGGAAATGAGAATGAATGAAATCGTGAAACTTTACAAAGACCATCCGGTTCGCATCGTGGATCGCGGCGGCGAACCGTGGTTTGTGGCGAAGGACGTGTGCGAGGTGTTGGAAATTGCCCGACACCAGAATGCCACGCGATATCTGGATGATGATGAGAGAGGGGGGTGTCTAATAAACACCCCCTCCGGTGAGCAGGAAATGACGGTCGTCAGCGAAGCGGGGCTCTACTCGCTCGTCCTCCGCAGCCGCAAGCCGGAGGCGAAGGCTTTCAAACGCTGGGTGACGCACGAGGTCCTGCCGAGCATCCGCAAGACCGGCGCGTATGTCGCGCCGAATCTGAGCATGGAACAGATTTCCGCTGTCGCCAGAAAACTCGGTGCAATGGCAAATCAGCTCATCACGGAGAACGCCGGACTCCGGGAGAAAATCGAGTATCTGGAACAGTTCATTCCCAAGGGCGAATTCGGCGAACCGTCCTCCGTCAACGGCAAACCGAAATGGCGGCAGAGACGCGGCTGCTACGTTTCCGTCAACGGACGCAAACCGAAGCGGCTGAATCCCGACACCAATGGGTATCTGCAGCTGGACCTGTTCCGTGATTTCATACCGGCGATGCTCGTCGCCGATGCTGTGAACATCATCAACTTTCACTGCCCGAAACTGCTGGAGGAAAAATCCTATGTATAAAACTTCGGAATGGGTGTCCACGGGACATCCGGACAAACTCGCTGATTTCATCTCTTCCTTTATCCTTGACCGATACATCGAACGCGACCCGAAGACCCGGTATGCGCTGGAAGTCCAGATCAAGGACAACTGCGTGACGCTGGGCGGCGAAATCACCAGCACGGCGGACTTCTCGCCGGAGGACATCGCCGCATTCGTCAGAACCGCCGTCAATCAGCTGGGATACACATCCGCCTATCAGAAACGCTTCGGACGGGAAAACATCATCTGCGGCGATGATTTGATCGTCACGCAGCATATCGGGAAACAGTCCCCGGACATCGCCCAAGGTGTGGATGCGGACGGCTGGGGCGATCAGGGCATCTTCCACGGCATGGCGGTCAACTCGCCGGAAACACAGTTTATGCCGAAGGACTGGTGGCTTGCCCGGAAGATCGGGAAGCATCTGTTCGATACCAGATACGCCGGACTGGACATCAAGACGCAGGTCACGCTCCGGGATGATAAGATCGACGAGATCGTGGTCGCCATCCCGATGACGGAGAAACACTATGATTACGACATCGCCAACATGGTCCAGTTCTGCTGCGACGGGAGCCGGGACTACAAACTCATCGTCAACGGCACGGGACGGTATCTGAAGCACGGTCCGGTGGGCGACTGCGGCACGACCGGCCGCAAACTGGCGGTGGACTTCTACGGCGGGAACTGCCGAATCGGCGGCGGCTCGCCGTGGACCAAGGACGGCACGAAGGCCGATCTGAGTCTGAATCTGCTGGCGAGGGCGAAGGCTCTCTCCTACATCGAGCATCACTCGGACTGCCCGGAGGTGTTCTGCGCGATATCCTGCCGCATCGGGTCGCCGCTGATACTGGTCGTGTTCACAGATAAGCAGGGAAATGAACTGCTCTCCTACCGGGATGAGGTCAAGCCCGGAGAACTCATCCGGTTGTTTCGACTCGACCAGCCGCGCTTCGCGGCGATGTGCAGGGACGGGCTGTTCACATGATTACCGCATTCACCTGGGCGATAACCGTCCTCAGCCTGACCGGAACCGCGCTGAATGTGAAGAAGAACATCTGGTGTTTCTATCTCTGGGCAGTGGGGAACATCGCGTGGTTGGGCTTCGACCTGTGGATGGGACTCTACAGCCGGGCGGTTCTGGACGCCGTGCATCTGGCGTTCGCCGTTTGGGGCGCGATTGCATGGAGACGGCAAAAGTAGAGGCAAGTCCTTACTTATTGTCCGGGGCAAACACCTTGGCGTCAAGCGAAGCAATGTCGCGGAAATGCTTCTGATTCGCGCTGCACAGCGTGAGCGAGTTTTCGCAGGCTGTGGCGAAGACCAGAGCATCGGCAAGCTGAATGCCCGATTTAAGCGCGTATTCCTCAATGAGGATCATGGCACGGTGCGAAATCGCCTCGGTAATCGGCAGGACGGTGAAATCCAGCGCGTTCAGAAACTGTTTGATAAGCTTCTGTTCGCGCTTGTCCCGTGCGCCCTGCATCAGCTCCATGTAGTTGACTGCGGAGATGAAACGGCTGTCGTCGTTATCAATTTCCTTCGCCGCCTTCACCGAACCGTGAAGCGCCCAGATGAGAACATCGGTGTCGAAGAGCATCAGAAACTCCTGGGCTTGCGGATCTCGTTGACATAGGCGACAGGATCGGTCATGTCGGAACGGTCGGCCCACATCCCGAACGCGGGCAGATCGGCGACTTTGACCCTGTCGGGCTTCGCTTCCCCAAGAGGGACGATCACGGCACGGCGGCGGCCCCGATGCGTAAGCGTAACACGCTCACGGCGGTCAATTGCCGACATGACTTCGCGCATCTTCTTTCTGAGATCAAGAACGCTGGCTTCCATGAAAAACCTCCTTCAAGTGTTCACTCATACTATACACTTGACCGATGTTTTTTTCAAGTGGTAAAACGAGAAAAGTCCGGATTTTTTACGGGATTTTGCGGCCGGAATCGTTGTCAAAGAGGACAGCCCCTCCGCGTGAGGGGCTGTCGATGGGGGCTTTGAACGCCTCACTTTTCCTGGGCGTATTCAAACGCTCCCTTGCGGGTCTCGCTCTTTTTGAACCGGGGCTTCTCCGTGGTTTTGAGTTCCCGGAAGATGCCGCCGTAGAGGGTCTGTTCCGGGGTCTTGGCTCCGGTCGGAGTCCAGATTCCCATCTCGGTCGCCTTGGCGATGATCTCCTTGCAGTTCATCGGCTTCCGGCAGGCGGCGAGTACCATCGCGGCGGCGGTGAGGAGGGAGATTTTTTTCGGCGGCTTCAGATCGCGTCCGGATTCCGGAGCGGGGTTGACCGCGTTGTCGTCTTCCTTATCCTCCTCCGGCTCCGCCGTCTCCGGTCCGAGGTCTTCCTCGGGCTCCGTCTCCGGTTCGATTTCCGGAGTGTCGTCTTCGGTGGCCGGTTCCGCGATGACCCGCTCGATGCGGCGGACTTCGAA
>JAZUCR010000672.1:0-16870 GCA_045639225.1 Victivallales bacterium | reverse complement strand
TTTGCACATCTTCGTCGAACGCATTCGCCGTCATGGCGATGATGGGCACGGTCCGGGCATCCGGACGGTCCATCCCGCGGATCACGGACGTCGCTTCGAGTCCGTCCATTTCCGGCATGCGGACATCCATCAGGATCGCGTCGTAGTGACCGGGTTCGCTTTTGGCGAACATTTCCGTAACCAGCTTGCCGTTTTCGGCATGGTCGAGCTCGGCTCCGCGCGAATGGATCAGTTCCTTGACGATTTCCGCGTTGATCAGGATATCCTCCGCCAGCAGTATGCGTTTGCCTTTGAGATCGACGCGCTTCCCGGCAGACTGTTCCTTCATGCTGCTGCGCTTGGCGATCCGCGAAAATTCCTCGATCACCTTCGCGGCGGACAGCGGCTTGGAAAGAAAACCGTCAACTCCGACATGCAATGCCTCGTCCATGATCTCATCCCAGTTGTATGCAGTGAGGATGATGACGGTCGTTTCGGTGCTGTAACGCTTGCGGATCTCCTTTGCGACATCCATCCCGTCCATTTCCGGCATTTTCCAATCGAGCAGCACCAGATTGTAAGGATCGTGCTTGGCATGCAGGACTTCGAGCATCTCCAGAGCCGTTTTGCCGGACTGTGCCGTATTGGCGCGGATGCCCGCTTCATCCATGACGATCGAAGCGTGCTCGCAGACGATCGGATCGTCGTCCACGATCAGAACGTGCATATCTTTGGGGCTGACGGTATTGATTGCGGCATCCGGTTCATCGCTTCTTTTCAGCGTGACCGTCACGATGAATTCGGTCCCGACGCCCTTTTTCGACTTGACCTGGATCATGCCGTTCATCAGCTCGACGATATTTTTCGTGATAGCCATGCCGAGGCCGGTGCTGCCGTATTTGTTGTTCCGGTTGCTGTCTTCCTTGGTAAACGGTTCGAAAATCTTCGGAAGGAAATCTTCGGCTATGCCGATGCCCGTGTCGCGGATCGAAAATTGAAGCGTGGCCTGGTCCCCGTAAACGTTGACCCGTTCGATGTTCAGCGCAACACTCCCCGGCGCATTCGTGAATTTGATGGCGTTCGAAAGGATGTTGATCAGCACCTGCTTGAGCTTGGTGTCGTCGCCGATATAGCGGTCTTCCATCGGACCATTGATATTGCAGGTGAAGGTCAATCCCTTTTCCTTGCATTGGGCCATGACCATGGTGTTGATCTGCTCGAGGAGTCCGTTGAGGGAGAAGAGTTCCTTGCGCAGGACCAGCCGGCCGGATTCGATGCGGCTCATGTCCAGAATATCGTTGATGAGGCCCAGCAGATGTTTGGCGCTTTTGCTGATCTTCTGCAGATATTCGCGGGTCGTCCCGGAAAGCGTTCCGTCCCGCAGCGCCAGACTGTTCAGGCCGATGATCGCATTCATCGGCGTGCGGATCTCGTGGCTCATGTTGGAGAGAAAAGCCGTTTTCGCCTTGTTGGCCTCGTTCGCGGTGACCAGAGCTTCGTTGAGCGCCCGGTTTTTGGCAAGAGCATCGCGCATTTCGGCATCGATGACCGTGAATCCGACCCCGACGGCATGAACGGTATGGTCATCACGCTCCTCCGCCAGGCGGACGCCGGCCATACGGAGCATTTCGTAATATTCGATCCCGTTCCGTTTGACCAGATAACGGTAGGCGATGATCTTCTCCCGGGAAAGGGCGTCGCGGATGGAATCCGGTTCGATGAACTTGAAGAAACCGTCCTGGAATTCCGGGGCCACATACATCTTTCCGTAATAGGCGAACCGGTCATGGTAGTGGAAATGGACTCCCACCGCATGCTGTTCCCGGTCCGCCGGATCGGCGCGGTAACAGATCGCGTCGTCCAAATCCAGATTTACATGGTATACGCTCCGGTAATCCGATGCCATGGCGGTGATCATGCTGTTCTGCTCCAGCAGACGGTCCTGCAGGGAGACCCGTGCTTCGAGTTCCTCCTGCCGGGCGCGGCTTGCCGCCTCGGCGGACTTGATCCGCGTCATTTCCGTGATGTCGATACAAATCCCGAGCAGACAAAGCCGTCCCGCGGAATCCCGGAATTTCGTTTTGGTCGTCTGAAGGTTTCGGACGCCCTTGCCTGCAGTGTCCGGCACATCCTCGAAGAGAATGTAAGCGCGGTCCATGGCGAGAGCCTTGCGGTCTTCCTCCACAAAATGCGCTGCCGTGACGGGATCGAATATTTCGTGATCCGTGAGCCCCACCACCGCGTCCGGCGAACTTTTGCCGGCATAGTCGGCGAACGCCTGATTGCAGGCGAGGTATTTTCCCGTTTTCGCGTCTTTGGAAAAACTCATGGCCGGCATGTTGGTGAGCAGGGAAGAGGCGGAGGCCATCAGGTCGGCGAGTTTGGCCGCGGACTGGACCGCCTCCGTCAGCCGGCGGTTTTCCTCTTTCGCCTTCTGGGCATCGTGAAGGACCTTGGTGTAGGTCTGTTCTTTCCGGATATCTTCATCCACATCCAGGAAACCCATGGCGACGCCGGTCCGGTGGTCGGGCATCTCGATTTTTCCGAGGTCGATCCGGTAATATCGCGGGCCGGCCGGAAGATTGCGGAGAAAGGTCACGGAAAAACGGGCGGCGGTCTTGAACTTCTCCAGGATATACGGCAAAGAGATCTGTTCCTGCATCCGCTCCCGGTCTTCCGGAACCACCATGGTGTTCACATATTCGGTCTTCGAATCGGTGTATTTCCCATGACTCAGGGCATTCCGGATGGCTTCGGCGTGAATACCGTCCTGATCCGTATGATAAAGCGAACACGATTCGGTCTTCACATCGTTGATGACCCAGACGGTATTGTAGCGTTTGGTAAGTGTCTGGATGATGGCATCGCGGACTTGATTGGCTTTCTCATTGGCCTCGTGCTTTTCCGTGATGTCCGAAATGAATACGTAATATACCCCGCCGTAGGTTTCGGTCTCGGAATAATGACCGTAATCGTCCACCCAGCGGACGGCTCCGTCTTTGCGGATGATGCGGTATTCCACATAATCCTTATTGTCATCGCTGGCCGCTATCTGATCGACAATGGAGTCCGAGACGGCGCGATAATCATCGGGGTGGAGCATCCCCTTGAAAGTAAAACCGGTCAGTTTTTTGAAATCCTCCAGATCATCGCATCCGAAAATGTCGAAACATGCTTTATTGGCATAGAGAAGTTCTTCCGGCTGTTCGGCCTTATAGATAAAAAAGCCGCCCGGCATATGACTGCCCAGCGCTTCGACGAAGGAAAGCGTCTGTTCATTCAGTTCAAATTTTTTTTCGAACATTTTTCCTGTTCCTCTCTGCTGTCCGAAAACAAAATGCCGGACTGAATCGGATATGCCGGTTCCCGCACTGGATTATCAGGTATTCTGCGATATGGAATATGCGACGGCCGATTTACCTCCGAACGTAATATAGCACTTTTCAATTCATTTGCAAATAATTTTCCGGCAGTTTCGGGGCAAAATCAAAGCGGCAGCAGCCCGATTGACCGAATCAAACAACCTGACAACATATTCCTGTCGTATCAACTTTTTGATATGGACGGAGCTTTTTCAGGCGGAAAAATACCGGATAATCGCAAAATCTGCGGATGGGACCATGAACTCTATTTGCTTTTTGAGTTTGATGGATATATATAGTTCAAGATTGCATCAAAAAAATCGAATCAATGGGGATCATGATGAAAAAACTGCTGCATAAGATAAGCCGGGGGAAATCCGAAAACCTGGGGAATATCCCCGTACAAGCGGCTATGCACTGTTTCCGGCCGGAACGCCCTGCCGCAAAGATTTCGGACAGACGTCTGACGGTTTTTCTGCGGGTGCTGCTGGCCGTTGTCCTGGTTCTGCCTCTTGCCGTCCCGGCCAAAGAACGCGATACGGTAAGGGTCGGCTACTATGAGAATGAAGTCTTCCAGGAAGGTGCCCGGGAAGACGCCATGAAGTCCGGATATGCATATGAATACTACCGGAAACTGTCCGAATACACTGGCTGGAAATATGAATATGTCTACGGGGAATACGCCAAGTTGTATCAGATGCTCCTCGACGGCAAGATCGATCTGCTGGCCGGTCTGGCCAAAAAACCGGAACGCCATGGTCTGATCGGATATCCGGAGGCTCCCATGGGGAGCGAATCATACAACCTCGTGAAACACAGCAACGATGACCGCATCACCGCCAATCCGAAGACACTGGAAGGAAAAACCATCGGCGTGCTGGACAGTGCATTGCGGGATGCCCTGAACCACTATCTGGCGAGAACCCATGTCAACGCAAAAGTCAAGGTTTACCCGGACTACGTACCGCTGTTAGCCGATTTCGACTCAGGCAAGCTTGACGTCCTTGCTGCCGAAGGCAGCGGGGCCTTCGGCCGCAGCAATACGGAAATTCTGGTGCCGTTCGGCGGGTCCAGTTATTTCCTCTGCGTCAATATCCGTCGTCCCGACTTGCTGGCCCAGCTCAATGACGCCCAGTCGGCTCTGGCGGTCGAGGACCCGAATTTCCTCCTCGGCCTGAACATGAAATATTATCCGAAGACCATTCTGGCCCGTGCCCTCTCCCGGAGTGAAAAGCAATGGCTGAAAACGCATGACAAACTCCGGGTCGGTTTTTTTGAGAATTACATGCCGTACAGCGGAAAAGACGCGAAAGGTCGGGTGACGGGCGTGGTCAAAGACATCATCCCGGAGATCCTCTCCCGTCTCGGGATCAAAAATCTGAAGGTCACCTATTCGGGCTATAAGAGCTATGACACCATGATCGCCGATATGGCGGTGGGCCGGATCGATGTGGCGTTCCCCGTGGGCGGCGGATTGTACTTTTCGGAAAAAAGCGGACTCTACCAGTCGATCCCGGTGACTGCGATGTCCGCAGAGCTGGTATACAAAGGCCCCTATACGGAAAAGTCCACGGAGCACTTTGCGGTCAACCAGAACAACCGCATGCAGTATTACTATGCGCTCAGATACTTTCCGAACGCCAAAGTGACGCTGTTCCCCTCCATTGATGCATGTCTTGACGCTGTGGCCTCAGGCAAGGCTACCTGCACCACTCTGAACGGGCTGCGGGCAGCCAACCTGCTGAAAAATAAAAAATACAAAGCGCTCTCCCTGCATCAGCTGCCCAAGGCCGATGACCGCTGCTTCGGCGTGGAGATCGGCAACGAGGGGCTCCTGAAGCTGCTGAACCGCGGACTCAACGTGATCGGGAGCGATTATGCACAGAACCAGTCGCACCACTACATACACAGTCTTTATTCCTACTCGCTGAGGGATGTTATCCTCGACCACCTGGGATTGTTCGGGTCGGCGCTCACCGCGGTCGCCGCGGTCATCATTGCCCTCCTGGTGCGGGATATCAGGCGCACGAAACGCCAGATGGCGGAGAAGGAAGCGGCCGGTGCCCGCCTGTCTGAAACCAACCGGCAGCTTATCGAACACACCCAGACCATCGAATATCAGAGGAAGCAGGAATCCGAACTGAGGGAACAGCTCGAAAAGAAGCAGAACGAACTCACGGATGCTCTGCAGCTGACCCAGGCTGCGAACCGAGCCAAGACCACATTCCTGAACAACATGTCCCATGACATCCGCACGCCGATGAATGCGATCATCGGGTTTACCGGCCTCGCGGCGAATCATATCGACGACACGGAGCGGGTCAAGGACTGCCTGGCCACCATCAAACAATCCTCGGAACATCTTCTCGGACTGATCAACGACATTCTGGATATGAGCCGCATCGAATCCGGCAAGATGATCCTGCGCGAAGAAGTCGAGTCCCTGGCGGATATCTTTCACGGGATCCGGGATATCGTAATTGCGGATGTCCGGGCCAAACACCACACTTTCTTCATCGAGACTGCGGAGGTCCGGGACGAACTCGTATGCTGCGACAAACTGTATCTCAGCAGGGTGCTGCTCAACCTGATCTCCAATGCCATCAAATACACCCCGGAAGGCGGAACGATTTCGGTACGGATCACACAGATGCCTTCGGCAAAACCAGGCTATAGCTCATTCGAATTCAGGATCAAAGACAACGGCATCGGCATGAACGAGGAGTTCGTCAAAACGATCTTCGATCCGTTTGCCCGGGAAGACAACGCCATGGTTTCCTCCATCCAGGGGACCGGACTCGGGATGACGATCACCAAGAATATCGTGGAAATGATGGGCGGCAGAATATCGGTTTCCTCCAAAAAAGGGGAAGGAACCGAATTTGTGGTTTCGCTGGATTTCAAAATTCCCGACACCAAATCTTCCGATCAGGTTATCCCTGAACTGAAAGGTGTGCGCAGCCTGGTCGTGCACAGTGATGCCACCGCCGGTCAGCGCATCGTGGGCATGCTTCAGGAACTCGGAATGCGCTGCGAATCGTGTGTTTCGGGCAAGGATGCGGTCATCGGCACGGAAGATTCCCTGCGGCAATCCGATCCTTTCAAAGTCTATATTGTGGATTCCGCGATAGAGGGTTCGAACGGGATCGAAACGGTCCGCAGCATCCGCAAGTGCATCGGGGAAGACGCATTCGTGTTTATCCTGACCTACGACAGCGATGATATCAGAAAAGATGCCAGAGAAGCCGGTGTTACCGGATTTATCCCGAAAATGCTCTTCGTGTCCGATTTGAAAAAAATACTCCTGCAGTCCTTTGGAAAAGGAGATCCCGCTCCGGCAGACATGAAGGAACAGGCCCTTTCATTGAAAGGCAAAAAAGTTCTGATGGTCGACGACAGCAAACTCAATCTGAAAATCGGAGTGATCCTGCTTCAGGAACAGGGCATGATCGTCGATACTGCAGATAACGGACAAAGCGCGATCGATCTGATCAAAGAGAAAGGTATCGACGCTTACGATTTCATTCTGATGGATGTGCAGATGCCGGTGATGGGCGGTTACGAAGCCACGTCGATCCTCAGAAAGCTCCCGGATGGAGACAAGCTGAAAATCATCGCCTTCTCCGCCAACGCGTTCCAGGAAGACAAAGAAAAGTCTTTGCAGGCCGGCATGAACGGGCACATCATCAAGCCGATGAAAATCAATGAACTTATCAATGAATTCATCCGAGTCTCGGCCGGCGCCTGACCATCACGACGACATCAGATCGCAATTGTCCTGCTCGGATATGGGGCATGTGTATTGCTTGCCGTTCAATCCAAGTGATTTTCGATTCATACGGAACTTGCTGCTTCGAATCAGCCGCGGTCCGTTTTTTACAAAAAAACAGATTTTACTTGCATTTTTCATCAAATGAAAGTATCTTAATCCCCAAGTTATCGGAAAAACACCGAATCCACGGGATCCGCAATCAAATCGAAAGGCTGTTATCATGGAACTGAATGAGGTCATCTCCTCCGTAAAGGAAACGATCACCCGAAATGCCGGGAGCATCAAAGAAGTCGGGGAACATATCTGGAAAAATCCCGAACCGGGATACCGTGAAGAAAAAACCTCGGCTTACCTGTCGGGCAAATTCGAGGAACTCGGCTTGTCCGTCAAGCGGAACTTGGCCCTGACCGGATTCCGGGCGGATCTCGATACCGGTAAACCCGGTCCCGTGCTGGCTGTTCTGGGCGAACTGGATTCCCTGATCCTGCCCAATCATCCGGAATGCGACAAAAAAACCGGCGCGGTTCACGCCTGCGGACACAATGCCAGCAGCGCCAGTTTATACGGGACCGCCGTGGGGCTGCTCAAATCCGGCGCGCTGGATTCCATGTGCGGCAAAATCGCCTTTATCGCGACCCCGGCGGAAGAGGGGATCGAAATGGATTACCGCACCGGCCTGATCCAACAGGGAAAAATCGGCTCCATCGCCGGCAAATCCCAGCTGATCCGGGAAGGCGTTTTCGATGACGTCGACCTCTCTTACATGCACCATCTGAGCAGCAAATTCGGCTACAACGATCATAACGGCTGCATCAACAAAAAGATCACGTTCCGCGGCAAAAGCTGTCACGCCGCCTCGCCGCAGCGGGGGATCAATGCGCTGAACGCCTCCACCCTGGCCCTCAACGCGATCGCCATGCTCCGGGAATCCTACAGCAACGATGCCTTTATCCGGATCCACGGGATCATCACCAACGGCGGCGATTCGGTCAACATCATTCCCGATAAAGTGACCATGGACTATATGCTCCGCGGCCCGTCCCTGGAAAAAATGCTCGAATTGAACGACCGTTTCGACCGGGCGGTCCTCTATGCCGCCAAAGCCGCCGAATGCGAAGCCTCAGTCGAATCGCTCAACGGCTATATGCCGATGCTGGACAACAATGAACTCGGTCAGCTGCTCGGACATACTGCCGAAGAACTCTTCCCCGGCATCAAATATGATTACAACAGCGTTTTTTACGCGTCCAGCACGGATATGGGCGATGTCGGGACCGTGGTTCCCGCCGTTCACGGCTACACGCCCGGCGGCAAAGGTGTCGGCCACGGCATCGATTACGGGATCGCCGACCCCCAGGCCGCCTATGTGGACAGTTCCCTGCTGAGTTCCGTTTTGGCGGTCAAGCTCCTTTACGGCGATGCCGCACCCGCCAGGAAAATTGCCGCCAATCGGGACGGTCTGATTTCCATTCCGGAATATATTCGGATCATCGACAAAGTCAACCAGACACGCTCCAGCGAAAATCTGTAAAGAAAACCGGAGATCTGGAAAGACAGACTGGCTGCTGTCGGTTTCTCCGCAACCTGCCGGTCAGTTGAGGTGCATATAATACCAGTGAGGCGAGAGTTTTTCGGCGGACAGGACTTCTCCGACATGCAGTTCCTTTGCCGTCGGCGGACGGTCGCCCGGAACCATCGGCAGTATTAATATAGCTCGGAAAAAATATTTTTCAAATTCAGAAAAAAACAGGCCGGAGTCCACAATTTATCTATCTGAAATGTGAAAATAATCACGTTTTTCATAGATATATTGTTGATTTTTTGCCTTCAAGCGGTATATTACACCGGTTGAAAAACTTGGAGTGCATTTATGATCGAACGGAAATTAATGGTTGATCTGGCGGCATGGAAACAGGCACGTTCCCGCAAGCCGCTGATTTTGCGCGGGGTGCGGCAGTGCGGAAAAACCTGGCTGCTGCAGGAATTCGGAAAACGCTGTTTTCAGAATACAGCCTATTTCAACTTCGAACGCAATGAACGGCTTCACTCAGTTTTCGAAAAGAATATGGACCCCTCCCGAATTCTCATGGAACTCGCTTTGCTCGCAAGGACGAAGATCGACCCGAAGACGACCTTGATTATTTTTGATGAAATCCAGGCGTCACCGCGGGCACTGAATTCCCTGAAATACTTTTGCGAAGAAAAACCGCAATATGCCGTCGTTGCCGCGGGTTCATTGCTTGGCATTGCCTTGTCGGCGCAATCCGGATTCCCGGTCGGCAAAGTGAATTTTCTGGAATTGTATCCCTGTTCATTTGACGAATATCTCGCCGCCGCCGATCCGCAGCTGGCAGAATACTCGGATTCGATCCGGCAGGCTGAACCGCTTTCCGCCGCAGTTGCCGATGAATTTGAAAAACACCTGCGGCTCTACCTCGTGCTCGGCGGAATGCCGGAAGTTCTGAACTCCTTCATTGCCGGACAGGATATTGCCGCCGCCGAACAGATACAGGACGAGATTATCCGTTCCTATGAACTGGATTTCTCGAAACATGCACCGACGACGGATATTGCAAAACTTTTTCTGCTGTGGAAATCCATTCCGCTCCAGCTGGCGCGGGAAAACGCAAAATTCGTTTACGGTGAGGTCAAAACGGGAGCAAGGGCACGCGACCTGGAAGATGCTCTGCGCTGGCTTCTGGAAGCGGGACTGGTAAACAAGATCAACCGGATCGAGAAACCATCCATCCCGCTGGCGGCTTATGAAGACCGCAAAAGTTTTAAACTCTACCTGGCCGATACCGGACTGCTGCGCCGTCTGGCCGATATTCCCGCCGAATCGATCATTACGGATCAGGATATTTTCAGGGAATATCGGGGCCGGCTCGCGGAAAATTATGTCCTGCAGCAGCTTACCTCCCTCGGAAAAAAGAATCTGTCTTACTGGACGAGCGGTAATACCGCGGAAGTGGATTTCATCATGCAGGAGAACACACGTATCATTCCGATCGAGGTCAAATCCGGATTGAATGTCCGCGCCCGCAGTATGAAAGTCTATCGGGAAAAGTATCATCCGGAATTCGCCTTGCGTTTTTCCATGCAGATCTTGCGCATGGACAACGGTCTGATCAATATTCCGTTGTATCTTTTGAGCCGTTATGCGAAGCTGCTGCCGCATGTATGAAGCGGACCGTTCCGATGGGTGAGTCGAGCGGCAAATACCACTGGACATCCGCGATGCGGATCACGCCGAGATACGCCGGACAGGTTCCCTGGTGGTCATATCCGGCCGGCCTATTGTTCATTCCTGACGCGCTTGACTGATCTAGGCACGGTCATGGTTTTCCGCGGGACTCCGTACCCCTCCGTAAAAATCCGTAAAAAAGAGTTCGCGGAAGTTACTTCCACAATACCGAGAAGTCCGCGAAGATTGCGTAATTGAGAACCACCAGGATCAGCAGAATGATCCCGACCGGCGCGGCATAGCGCCACGGCGTCAGATTGACGGCTCCGACATCCTGCTGAATCCAGGCGCCTTCCCGCCGGGGCGACACCAAGCTCCACAGCACCATGATGATCACCAGCACCGCAAATACGATACCGTAGAAATAGAAAATGTTGCCGGATAATTTGATGGGATCGAAGCCGCCGGGAAGCCGCGGCAGCACGAAATGCGCCAGTGCAATGAAACCCAACCCGAAAAGCAATGCGAAGTTCGCCGCTGCCGCCGGGGTTTTCTTGTTCAGCAGGCCCATCAGGATGATGGCGAAAATCGGGATCGAGTAAAAACCGTCCATGATCCGGAGGAACCCGAAAATGCTGGACTTCCCTGCGAGCAGCGGCGCCACCAGCATGGCAATGACGGCGATGACGCCGCCGAAGATCTGTCCGGCCAGCACCACTTCACGGTTGCCGGCGGCGGGACGCAGATATTTTTTGTAGATGTCCAGCGTAAACAGCGTGCAGGTGCTGTTGAGCGCCGAATTGAAGCTCGACAGGATCGCGCCCACCATCACCGCCGCAAAAAAGCCGACCAGCGGTTTCGGCAGCACGAAACGCACCAATGTCCCGTAGGCATTTACCGGCGCGGGAATTTTGAAATCGGGCACTTCCATGTGGTGATAGATATAATATGCCATGATGCCCGGCAGCACCAGATAGAGCGGGCCGAGGAGTTTCAGCGCACCGCAGAGCAATACGCCTTTCTGGCCTTCCTGAAGCGATTTCGCCGCCAGAGTCCGCTGGATGATCTGCTGATTGGTGCACCAGTAGAAAAGGTGGATGATGATCACACCGGCGAAAATCGTGCCGAACGGCGTGTTGGCGTCGGGACCGCCGATCGAATTGAAGCGGGGCCGGATCTCCTGATACATTTTGAAAAATCCGGAGAAGCAGCCCGAACCGTCGCCGATGAACGACAACCCGAAGAAGGTGATCAGCAGCCCGCCGATCAGGAGTCCGATGCCGTTGAAGGTATCCGAAACGACCACGGTCCGCAGCCCGCCGAACAGAGCGTAGGCCGAGCCGATCAGACCGACCAGCCACACCATCCCCCACAGCAGAACGGTATCATTTTCGATGCCGGTGATCTGGCGCATATCCATCATATCAGTCAACCCTTTGGCACCGGTGTAGAGAATGATCGGCAGGAGCACCGTCGCGTAAAAAATCAGAAAGACCAGATTGCACAATACTCGGGTCGTGGGATTGAAACGGATCTCCAGCAGTTCCGGCAGGGTGGTGATCCCGCTTTTGAGATAGCGCGGCAGGAAAAAGAGCGCCATCGCCACCAACGCCACGACCGCCACGACTTCCCAGACCATTTCGGACAGGCCGAAAGCGAACGCGTCGCCGTTCAGCCCCACCATCTGTTCGGTGGAAAGGTTCGTCAACAGCAGCGACCCGGCGATGAACGGGAAGGTGAGACTTCGCCCGGCGAGGAAAAAACCGCTTTGGGTCGAGGTGTCTTCCCGGCGGGTGAAATACCACGTTGTCAGTGCCACCAGCGCAGTGAAAAAAATGAACGAAATCAACACCCAGAAATGACCGGCCATGATTTTACTCCAGAATTGATTATTATTTTCCTCAAAAGTTTTGTTCTTATCCGTCAAAACCAGTTTTGCGCGTCAAAATACATCTGAAACCTTAAAAATTCAAGGAAGAATAACCCTTTCGGTCTGTTTTTTTACCCGGTCCGGGAAAGATTTTGCCATGAGATTTTCCCGGCTTATCTTTCCCAGCCCTGGATTTTGTAATTCTTCTCGAAGAGCTTGCGTTCCGCGCCGCCCGCATCCGGCTGGAACCAGACCTCGAACCTCGCTCCGTAATATTGCCCCCACCGGCCTTCGTAGATGGTGAAGTGCATCGCGGAAAGGAATTGCTCCTGCGGGTCGTCCGACCAGCCGGGGACGCAGCTCGAACTCATTTTCAGCCGTTCGACCGAGAGCGGCGTGCCCTTCGTGATCTCGAACGCTTTCAGGTAAATTGTGCCCTTTTCGCCGGGATTGCACCGGACGGCGGCTTCGTAGATCCCGCCCTGACTGCCGTTCCGCAGAATCAGATCGGGTCCGCCCCGGCGGAAACTGTCGGCGGGAAGACATTTTTTCCAGTCTTTCAGATTTTCCTGCAGCAGCGAAAATTCCTTTTCGGTGCGGGCGAGCGCGGCCGCCGTCATCTGGCGTCCGGGAAAATCGCTCTGGTCGACAATATTCACCAGCGCCTTGCCGCTGAAAAAACGCGTGTACCAGGTGTTGTCCCGGTGTTCCGTCTTATCCCGGGGAAACAGCGGCGAACTGTTCCACGCCTTGCCGTTCAGCCCGATCTCGAAACGGAACTGGAATTCCAGCGCCGGATCCCCGGCTTTTTTCCCGTTCGGTCCGGTCGGCAGGAAGTGGGCGTAAAACTGGTTCAGAGACGCGGCGATGGTGCCGTCCGGATAACGGAAATAGCGGACCGCATGCAGACCGCCGCGGCGTTCGCGGTATAACCGCCATTCGGAATTGCAGGCGAGATATTGCAGAAAAACCGCCTCGGTTTCGGGCTTGGCAAGCAGTTTTTCCAGCGCGGGGAGCCGGCAGACGGCATCGTCCGCGAGTTCCGGACCTTTGCCGATCGCGGAAACCACCTCCTGCTGAAAGGATTTTTCAGGCGCGTCGCGCCAATGGGAACGGTTGAAAAAATGCACGCTGAACAGTTCTTTTTCCGGTTCGGCCAGCGGGACGTTTTCCGGCAATTTCAGATTGTCAGCAAACGTGTCCCGGGTTGCCTCCCGTATCCGTTTGAAGCGTTTTTGAACCTGTTCCGGCTGCAGTTTCGCGCCGTCGCGGGCGAGCAGGAAAAGCTGTTTATCGTTCTGCGGCATCAGAACGCCGGGATATTTGCCGATCACATAAACTTCCGTCCGCTTGAATTTGAGCTGGGGATTCTCCATATGGAGTTTGAGCAGATCGTCCTGCCGTTCCCAGCGGAAATCGATTTTCGGCTCCCGGATATCTTTTCCCGTGCGTTTTTTGTAATCCTGCCGTATCTGTTCTTTCTGCTTGAGCACTTTTTCGGAATAAACCAGTTCGGCGGTGCCGTCGGTTTTGAAACGGAAGGATGTTCCGTAAGACTTGATCCCGCCGGAATTTTCCGGGATGGAAACATTCCACAGACCTTCGGTCAGATCCGGCTCGGAGGCAGACAGAATGATGACAGAACACAGACTCAGCAGCAGAGAGACAGCAGATTTTTTCATGGGTTCGGCTCCTTTTGTTGCCTTAGTAATTTACACTGTGAAACCGGAAAAATCGAGTGAAAAAACCGGAATCATACAGGTTTTTTCCGGCTGTCCCGTTGCATTTTTTCCCGGTGAACGCAAAAATCCGCTTGAAAGAACGGCAGAACCGAATTATATTGTCCGATGTAGTTTTTTTTGCTGTCATCGCGGCAGACCGTGCTCCGGATGATGGTTTCAATCAGCACGGAAAAGAGGAGATTTCATCATGACCGGAAAACTTCTGATCCCGATGGCCGTTTTACTGCTTGGAACGATCTGCGGCTGCGCCACCACGAAAACGGAGGAATCCAAAGAGTCGAAACTTGTGCGGGTACATAATTTTCTGAAACATGCACAAGTATATTATCTGGCCACGGTCGACGGCGACCAGCCGCGCGTCCGGCCCTTCGGCACCATCCTGATCTACGAAGGCAAACTCTATATCCAGACCGGACGGAAAAAGAACGTTTCCAAACAGATCAAAAAGAATCCGAAAGTGGAACTCTGTGCCTTCGACGGAAAAACCTGGCTGAGACTTTCCGGCAAGCTCGTGGATGACAACCGCATGGCGCCCAAAGCCGCGATGCTGGATGCCTATCCCGGGCTGAAAAAGATGTACAAAGTCGACGACGACAATACCCAGGTTCTGTATTTCAAGGATGCCGAAGCGGTGTTCAACACCTTTGGACAGAAACCAGTCGTGTTGAAATTCTGAGGCGATTTTGCCGCGGGCGAAAATAAAATACCGCAGGATCGATGTCTATGTACCGGAGACCCATGCCGAGGCGGTAAAACAGGCCATGTTCGAGGCCGGCGCCGGCAGGGTCGGCAATTATGACTGCTGCTGTTTCCAGACGGTCGGCCGGGGACAGTTCCGTCCGCTGTCCGGTTCGAACCCGTATCTGGGCTCGGCCGGACAGGTGGAACACGTGACGGAATGGAAACTGGAGATGATCTTTCCGGAAGAAAAACTCCGGGAGGTCATTGCCGCGCTGCGGCGGGCGCATCCTTACGAGACGCCGGCTTTTCAGCATTGGAGCGTGGAGCTGGACTGAGCGGCTTCGAATCGCAGATCTTTTCTTCCTTCAGATGTTCGAGCAGAATGCGGCGGACTTCATAAACCGCAACGGGATTAGTCTGGACACTGTGTCCGGACTGGACCACCAGTTCGCTGCGGACATCATCCCGGTGTGAACTGGAATATTCGACCACACCGTCGGTGCCGCCGGGTGTATCTTTCTTGCGGTTGCCGATGATCGAGTGACGGGGCACATCGGGGCGGAGCGGGATGGCGTCGATCGCCCACAGCGTGGGGACTTTCGGACTGAGTTCTTCCAGTCCGTTCTTGATCCGGGTTTCTAACATGGGGACTCCATCCTTCTTACGGGCTAAAGTCTTCATCGCGCTGGTTGCATCTTTGACCAGATCGGCCGGGAGTTCGATCAGTTTGGCAAATGTCCTGACCTGAGAATAACTCGCCAGGTTCGCGCCGCGGTGCGGCACGGCCAGGAAGAGGACCCTGCGGACAAACGGAACGCTTTTGTAAAGGACTATGTCCTCGAACATTTTCTTCTGTTCGGGGGTGCACAGTTTTTCGACTTCCGTCCAGGGTTTTCCGGTAACTTTGCGGACCAGTATATCGCCGGGATCCTGCAGCAGGGTTTTGGTGAGCAGTCCGCCCATACTGTGTCCGATGATGACCATGTGCCGGAACGCTTCCTTCGCCTCGGGCGTGGTGGCCAGTTCGTCATGGACTTTATTCAGGCTGCTGCGGAGCATGGAGGCGGAATACAGGATCGGATTGCCGGTCGAATAGGTGAAAAACCAGAATTGGCAGTGCTTGCGGATCTCCGGATCGTTCTTGAGCGCGTTGACCATCTGCATCCAGGTGTGGATGCTGGAGAGCAGGCCATGCACCAGCACCACGGGGATCTTGTTCGGCTGATACGGTTCCAGCGTGTAAAGCCCGCTTTGGAAACGGTAGGGATTCAGCATGTAATCCACCACATTCATGTCCGGCATCGTGGAAATATAATAGGCGAACGGAGTGGAATAATCGAAAATCAGCGGGATTTTCTGTCCGTTTACCTGAACGGAACGGATCCGGTCATTGTCGTAGAATTCCAGCCGGGCGTGCATGACGCGTTTCGGGTCGCCTTTTTCCGCCGGAGTGAAGCGCAGAAATGCGGTCGCACCATGGGCGATCGGCGCGGCGGTGAGCAGGTTTTTGTAGCGGGTCTGCCGGTTGGTCTGGGCGATGATCGGCACTCCCAGGCCGAATTCATAGGTGAAATGGGAAAGATTCCGGATCCGGTAATCGGAGCAGAGCATGAATTTCTGATAAGCCGAAGCCGGATAGATGAGGTCATAATGCGGAAGATCGAAAATGACATCCCGTCCGTTGGCGGTCTGCAGGCGGTATTGTCCTTTCCGGAGAAGATCGCGGCGGACCAGTTCGGTATAGATCCGCGCCAGGGCGCCGTTATAGATCCGGGCGGTCTGGTAAATGGACGGATCGAAGTTTCCCAGATTCAGGTCCCGGTATTTTTCATCGAACAGCAGTTCCGACGCATAATAAACCGCGGCCAGATCGAACCGCAGGGCCTCGTCCTTGTCGGAGGCGTTCTGTGCGAGCTGGAAACAGACGTCGCTGAGCACGGAAAGCAGCATTCTGGACGGTTCCAGTTCCTGCCGGATCGCCAGTCGGCGGACCAGCTTTTCCCCATCGCTGTTGAAATCACTCATCAGCAGATTGCTGGAAAGGAAGTTCTGACTCTGGAAAGACAGTTTGTCACCGCCGCCGGCAGTAAACCGGTAATAGCTTTTCGATTCCCGCTGGGAACGTTTATCCAGATCGATTTCCCGGGCCCGGAAGGCCGTACAGGAGGTCAGCACCAGTCCGGCTCCGCACAGGAGCACTCCGCAAACATGTTTCAAATCAGGTTTCATGATCTCACTTCTTCTGTTGTTTTTGTAATTTTGTCAACTTTATAATATACT
>JAZUCR010000671.1:0-6330 GCA_045639225.1 Victivallales bacterium | reverse complement strand
CGCAGCTCCTGTCTTGCGCGTCCTCCGTATTCTCCGTTCTCTCCGTATTCTCCGTTTCTGTTCGCGAACAGATCTTTTCACCCACCCAACGCCAGTGACGTCATACTTTTATCTGCGGAATATCAGCTTTTTTTCAGGAATCGGCTTGATTTTTCGCAAAACCGGATTATTGTATTGATAAATCGATTTATCAATACTGTCAGGAGATCGGGATGAAGATACGGCATGCGACGATTGCGGATGTGGCGGAACGCGCCGGGGTGACCCGGAGCGTGGTCAGCGTGGTCCTGTCCGGACGTCATAGCACGGTCCGGGTCTCCGAATCCACGCGGACCCGGGTGCTGCAGGCGGCGCGGGAGATCGATTACCGTCCGAGCCTGATCGCCCGCGGTCTGCAGGAACGGAAATCCTTCCTGCTGGCCTATCTCTGCATCGGCGGCGGTTCCTGGGGTGTTTCCACCCGCTTGCTCCGCAGTATTCAGACCGCCTGCCGGAAGAGTCATTATTCCCTGGCGGTCTATCCCTCCGAAAATCTGGAAGAGGAACGGCTCAATCTCCGCGCCGCACTGGATCGTCAGGTCGACGGTATTATCGTTTCGCCTTACATGGACATCGATAAAACGAATGCAAAACTGTTCCGCGAGATCGCCGCGGCCGGTCTGCCGGTGGTGCAGATCGGACAGACTCTGCCGGGGATCCCGTCGGTAGCGCGCGATTGCCGGCGGATCGGGTCCGAAGCCGCCCGGATGCTGATCCGCGCCGGGCGGAAACAGATCGTCTTTATCACTTATGACAATTATGACGATCCGCTGACCGGTCCGGCCTCCCATGCGGAATATGAGGGATACGCCGAGGAATTGCAGGCTGCCGGACTGCCGGTGAACGTGATCCCGGTTTCGCTGACCAGACATTCAGTCGGGAGCAATGTGAATTACAAGTCACAGGTCATGGAACAGGCGTATCGGCAGGTCGGCGCCTTTCTGACCCGGACCTCGATTTGTCCCGATGCCTTCCTGGCCAGTTCCAATTCGCTCGGCTATGCCGGCGGTCTCTGCTGCCGCGATTTCGGCTGGACCATTCCGGAACGGACTGCCATCGTTTCCTGCAGCGACGACTATATGATGCCTTCGGTCATCCTGCCGAAACTTTCCGGTTTTCCGATGGCCGCTGCGGAGATCGGCTCCACGGCGGTCGATTGGTGTCTCGATCCCGCTTCCCGTGCCGATGCCGCGCTGGTCCGGCAATATTATCAGGAAGAAGAAAGTTTTTTAACATTTCGAAATAGCAAATAAATCGATGGAGGTGTTCCATGTGTAAAGAAAGACAGCCCGTAAATCAAAGGAAAAAAAGATCGTATTTCAGAGAGAAATCAATGTGGTTTTCCGGTCGGAATTTTACCTTGATAGAGCTCCTGGTCGTGATTGCGATCATTGCCATTCTGGCGGGCATGCTCCTGCCGGCGCTGAACAAAGCGAGAAAGACCGCACGGGCAATGGCCTGTAAGAACAATTTGAAACAGTGCGGGCTGGTGTGGCAGTTCTACGGCAATGACAACGCAGACTGGATCATGCCGATCGATCCGATCGGGACCGGGACGGACTCGGGCGCGTTCCATTTCGTCCAGATCATCGATTATTTCAAGATCTCCCGCAAGACTTCGACCTCCCGTGCTTCGTACGTCCTCTACTGCGGCGACGGGAACAAGCCGGATCATACCGATTATGTCAGCTTGAACGCCAATTCGCTGTTCCGCCCCTGGTATCTGACTGCCGGGACCTCCGCCGCTTCCATAATCTATTCCTACGGCACCAACGCGCTGATCGCTCCGTGGGCGACCAAATACGACGGCAGTTCTTACGGTACGGTCCCCATGCGGAAATTCGGCGGCATCAGAGAGGTTTCCGCGACTTTCCTCCTCGGCGAAGCGCGCCGCCGCGGACTGGTTCCCTATACACAGGATTTTCTGGTGAATCACGGCGGGATCGTGAACCTGCTCTGGCTGGACGGTCATGTCGATGCCCGAAGCACCTCGTTCCCGGATAAAACCGCCATCATGACGATGCCCCAGAAATATCTGTTCACCACCACCCGCGAGGGTCCGCCGTGGCAGATGCTGAAATAAAAGCCAACAATATCAAAATATGGAGTATGAAAAATGAGTTTTTCCAAGGAAAAAAGAACGATCCTCTTCACCGGTTACACTGCCATGGGCAGCGGTCTGGATTTCGAACAGTTCAAAACTGTGGCCCGCAATGCGAAAGCGGCTGGTTTTACCCATGTCGACCTCGGCAGCGCCATGCTGGACCGCTCCCGCTGGCAGCTGGATAACAATGGCAAATATGTACCGGGTTATGATTTCTATCCCGAATACACCGCAGTTTTCGTCGATCCCTTCAAATTCTGCTGTCCGAAAGCACTGAAAAAACATCTGCCCGCCGATGTCATCAAAAAGAATCACGACGAATTGAAACGCCGCGCCGAATTCCTCGGTTCGATCGGGATGAAAGGCTGTCTGATCGGAGCCTTCCCTCAATGGCTGCCCGAGTCGGTCTTCGAGGAGCATCCCGACTGGCGCGGACCCCGCTGCGACATGCCGTTCCGCAGCCGCCGGGCATATTTCGCTCCATGCGTGGACAATGAGGAAGTGCTGGATCTTTACCGGGAATCCTGCCGGGAACTGAGCCGGATCGCGCCTTGCCTGGACACGCTGATCTTCATGACCAATGATTCCGGGACCAGCTTCTGCTGGCACAAGGATTCCTATCCGGGCAAGAACGGTCCTGCTGCCTGTGAGAACCGGTCCATGTCCGACCGGGTCGGCGGTTTCCTCGAAGCGCTGGAAGATGGTCTCGGCGGCACGGCGCCGCTGGCTTATTCTTCCAACCTCGGATTCTGGTGCTTCAGCGGCAGACTCCGTCCGCATGAAGGCAATCTGAAGAAGGAAAACATCTGGTTCGTACGGCCGCCGCAGGACAAGCCGGCGATTTATGAAAACCCGCTCGGCATGCTCGAAGAACTGGAAAATGCCGCCAACGGCAATCCCGACGTGATCGTGGTCAATATCGAACAGTGCCAGCTGATGTTCCGGAAGGGCGGAGTCTATTTCGAACTGCTCCGGAAATTCAGCAAACAGCCGACCTGCGGGATCACCTCGCGCATCCTTTTCCTGCGGGAACTGATCCAATCCATGAAGCTGGATGATACCGATCATCTGCTCGATGCCTGGCAGTATCTCTACCGCGGCGTCGATGACACTTCGCTGCGCCGGCTCTTCTACTACAGCGTATCCCTTTACGGCTGCATGAGCTGCCGGTTCCTGGTGCGTCCGTTCGTGCCGATGCCCGAACTGCTGACCGAAGAAGAAAAGTCCTATTACAAACCGCATGTGTTCGATTCGCTCGACCGTCAGGATTACGAACTCGATCTGCTGAACATCCACGGCCTGCGCAATCCGTATCAGGGCCGCACCGCCGAAGAAGCCGACCGCAGCGTGATGTGCTGGAACTCCATCCTTTCCAGTCTGGCCATGGCGGAAAAATCTTATCGTCTCGCACTGAAGGATAAAGGGGCGGATAAGGCTTATATCGCCGATTCCATCCGCCGTCTGGAATGTCTGACTGTTTTCCTGCGGACCCTGCGGAACTGCTGTCGGTTCCAGGCCATGCTCGACCGTGCGAAAAAGATCGGTTACAGCGTTTCGGCCAATTCCGATGCGCTCGAGTCCATCATGCGCGATGAATACGATAACGTCGGCAACCTGATCACCCTGCTGGAAGCAGGCGGCACCCCGCTGCTCCCGCTGGCGGCGTCTCCGGACAAGGAAACGACTTTCCTGTTCGGTCCCGATCTGGCCGATCAGCTGCGGAAAAAACAGCAGATCATGCGGAAGCATTGGCGTGACTCACAGGTGCTGTTCAAGTTCCAGAACCGCTTCAATCAAATTTGAATTTATCCGGAAGGAAGGTTCGCATGAGATATTTTCTGCTGCTGCTGTTCTCTCTCGGTGTTTCTGCTGCCGAACATCCGCATCTGCTGTTTTCCCGTTCCGATGTCCCCGGATTTCAGCAGAAGATCAAGGACGGCGGCATTCCCGGCCGCGCTTACGATCAGCTGCTGAAACGCTGTGAACGGCATCTCAAGCAGAAAAATGTTCCTGCGGCCGCGGTGAAAGGTCAGCTTTCGGACAAAAAGCTCGATTCCCTGAGCGAACTGGCTTTGGCCTGGCAGCTTTCCGGACGGCAGGAATATATCGCCGCACTGGAACGTCTGCTGACCGATGCCCGCACCCGGAAAATCGATCTGGTCCGGACCGGACATCAGGCCGCGTTCATCCTCGACTGGGGATATGCCGGATTGAGCGAACAGTCCCGGCAATATCTCGTCGGTCAGATCGTTTCCGAACTGAAGACCAATCCGAAAATGAACCGTTTCCCCGTCTTTTCCATTTTCGGCAACTGGGGCTATTTCATGTTCATGCCGCTCTCGATCCGTTACCGTGCGGTGCTGGAAGGTCATCCGGAATTCGACAAGGCCGGGCTTGACCGGGTCGCTTCGGCGATGAAGATCCTGTTGAACCATGCGGTCGCCCCCGGCGGCATTCCCACGGAGCACGGCGCCTACGCCAATTATCCGATGGATATCAATGGCAGCGCCATCCTAATGCTGGAACGCAAGGGATACAAAATGACCGACGGGACGAATCTGCCGAAGCTCGGCGACTGGATGATGCTGGAAACTTCCGCCGCGCTGCCGCCCCGGTTTTTCCCGCTGGCCGACTGCAACCATCAGGAGCCTTCGATCTATATGCTCCGGCTGCTGCATGCGATGATGCCCGATTCTGCCGCATTGAACGAGCTGCTGATCCGGTGTCAGGCGGAAAACGAATCCGCCCCCGATCCGTTGTCCGGGATCGTTTACTACCGGAAAACCCGGTCCGGCAATGATCTTTCCGCTTTGTCCAGGACGTTGTTTTCCCCGGAACTGAATCTGATGCTCTACCGTTCCGACTGGAGCACCAAAGCCCTGCAGTTCGGTTCGGAAGCGATCGTTTCGCGCGGACATTCCCATTCTGATGTCGGTTCGTTTGTCCTGTTTTCCGGCGGATCGATGCGTGCCGCCGATCCCGGCTACGGGGTCAAAAGCGGGCTGAAGCACAACATCGTCACGATCAGCGGCAGTGCCCCGAGCGAACACGGCGGAGCCGGTCAGGTCAATGCGCAGATCACGGGGAATTTCGCGGTGCTGTTTGCCGTGGATGCGTTCGACGCCTGGAACTCCCAGACGGTTTATTCCCTGCGTAAGAAGTTTACTCCCCGGGTCGAACGGGCGGAACGTGTTTTCGCCCTGATGCCGCCTGATCCGGCGGCGAAGATCCCCGGGTATCTGGTGATTGCCGATTCCGTCAAGGCCATTGCTCCCGCCGCCCGGTATGAATTCCGGTTGCAGCAGGAAGCGTTCAATACGATCCGGACTGGTAAAGATGCCGCCGAAATCGAGGTGACCGCCGCTCATCCCGTGCCGCTGAAAAAACAGACGGTGAAACTTCCGGTTGCCGAGGCAGGAAAATATAATCTGTATCTGCTGGCGGCGGGCAAGAGCAAAGTCTCCGCTTCGGTCACCGGAAAAACGTTCGCGCCGGTCTGGTTTTCGACCTCCCTGCCGTATCGTTTCAACTGGCAGTGCATTGCCAAAGGTGTCGAGCTTTCCGCCGGAACCCACGAGGTGACCATTGCCGCGGAATCCGGTGTGAATGCCGTGCGTCTGCATGCCGCTGCCGCCCAGCCGCGGTTCGGTACGGATTCCCCGCTCGGGGTCCCGTTCGATTCCCGGAAAGCCGAAACCCGGGTATGGTTCCCCGTTCCGGAAAAACTTACGCTGAAAGTCGTCGATGCCAAGGAGAAAAAGGATTTTCAGGATCTCCGTACGCTGATCGCGGAAAGTCCTTCCGGCGATTTCCTGACCGTGATCCTGCCGGAATCTTCGCGGCCGAAACAGAAAAAACTCGGTATGTGGTATGGTTTCACCCATTCGCTGGAATGGAAAGACTGCACTGATCTGCTGGCGGTCGGCATTCCGCCGAAATCCGCCACTGCGCCTCTGCCGCCGCAGCTGAAAATGATCCGGATCTCCCGCCGGGATCTCGGGCGGTTTCCGAAAGTCCTGCCGGACGATCTGCGATATCTGATGGCGGGAGGCGGCGAGCTGAAAGCTGGCAATACGGTGCTTTTCGAGGCCAAGGAAGCCGGCGGCGACCGTCAGATGATCGCTTATCCGAGAGTCGCCGTCCAGGCCTGGGCGGTCTGCGATTCCGATACGCTCCATACCGAACTT
>JAZUCR010000670.1:0-3288 GCA_045639225.1 Victivallales bacterium | reverse complement strand
TCGGGATAAGTCATCGTGACGAATTGTCCTGCATAGGAAGGATCGCTGATGATCTCCTGATAACCGCTCATGCCGGTATTGAACACCACTTCCCCTTCCCTGTCGATTGCCGCACCGACGGAATAGCCGCGGAATACCGTGCCGTCTTCAAGTGCCAGAAATGCTTTTTTGTCGCGCTGTGCCTGCCAAATACTTTTGTCGATCATAATAGAATGCCTCGGGTTGCTGTTTTAATTCTCCTGTAATATACACTCATTTCAGAAAAAATAAATACGGCAAAAAGGAAAAATCGGAGAAAAAGAGTTTCAAGCTGCAAGTTTCAAGTTTCAAGAGCAGGCCGCACTCCGGCATTGTCCCGGCAGATCTCTCACGGCTCCGCCGATGCCAATGATTACTTCTCTCCGCGTCCGGCGCGAATCGTGATGTTCAGGATCTCCATTTCGAGGACATAGGGAACTTTTCCCTCGTAACCGATCAGACTGCGGACGAAAAGACATTTGCGCTGGGGATCGAAACGGATCACGGTCTTGTCCAGTCCGGCTTTGTCCGTGGCGCGGATCGTGATCCGGTCGGGATTGACGGGGGCATGGGTCCGGATCCAGCCGGTGTCATGGAGCAACTGCCCTGCCCCGTCCGACAGCCGCCAGCGGGCCTGCGTGGTCGCGGCGGAATAGTCGATCCGGAGAAGACAGATTCCTTTTTTGAACCCGACGAACGGCGGAGCGGTATCCGGTTTCGATTTCAGTCCCGTGCCGGAGTAAAAAAACACGTGATTTTTGAAACCCGTCCGCGAGAAACGGAAAAACACGTCCTGTGCAGAACGCTTCGAATTGGAAAGTCCGACGAAAACGGAGCCGTAATGTCCGATCTTCCGGATATTCACCTTGGCTTCGAAAGTGAAATCCCGGTCCTGAATTTCCGGAATGACGGTCGTCTTTTCACGTATGATATATTTTTGTCCGCTGGGCCGCGAGGTTTCGGCCATTTCCGGCTCCGAAGCGAAATCGAGCCGGAAGGTCTGCGGTTCGGCGGCTGAAACCCAGCCCGACAGGGGAGCGGCTGCCGCAATGAGAAAAAGCTTGTTCATGCTGATCCTTCCTGTTTTTTGGGGATGTCCGGTCAGAAGACCAGACAGAGGTCCCGGATCTCCATTTCGATCATATAACCGATCGCGATTGTGCCTTCGTAACCGACCAGACTGCGGATGAAGATCCGTTTTCCGGACGGGTCGTAGCTGATCTGCGATCCGCCCAGCCCGTTTTTATCGGATGCGCGGAAAACGATCCGGTCGGGCTGGAGCGGCGTATTGGATCTGACCCAGCCGGTGTCATGGACCGTTTTGCCGCCGCTGCGGATCCGCCACCGGAGCAAGGTGTCCGAGGCCCGGTAATCGATCCGGACGAAATACGGTCCGGTTCTGAGCCCCGTAAATGACGGCGCGGTGTCGGGTTTCTTTTTTTTCATCCCGACGCCGGAATAGAAAAATACCCGGTTCCTGCGGTCGGTCTTACAGAAACGCATCAGCACGTTCCGTTCCGGATTTTCACTGCTGCCCAGCCCGATGGAAATGGATCCGTAGTGGGCGATCTTCAGCAGTTTCAGCTCGGCCTCGAACGAAAAATCCCGGTCCCGGATCGCGGGAATGGGAATCGCCTTTTCGATCGTGAAAAATCTTTTCCCGTCCGGCAGATTCCGTGCGATCCATTCCGGCTGCGAAGCAAAATCGATATGGATCTTCTGCGGTTCGGCGTCCGAAATTCCGATGAGGCCGGACAGAAAGAGTGTGACAACGGTCCAGAGGAACAGTTTCATTCCTGACCTCCTTCCTCGAGATAATATTTACGGCAGAGGTCATCGATCTTTTCCTTGACGCCGGGCAAAGCTGAGCTGCTGTAGAAAGCCAGACCGGGTGATTCCGGTGCCAATTTACGGATGAGGGCGATCTGTTTTTCCAGATATTCGGCATGCTGCTGCGCGGTCCCCCAGCCGGCATAGCCGGCCGCGGTGCCAAGCCCGATAACGGTCTTGTCCAGGATCCCGAGTTTGCGGAACCGCTTGATAATCTCCTTCAGACCGTCGATCTTGTGGTCCCAGGTGTAATAGATCTCGGGCATCAGCAGGTCGACCGTGCCGTCCTTGACCGCGCGGACGATGGCCGGGGATGGCTTGCCGCCGATATGCCACAGGGCGATAAAAACTTTCGGATGGGTTTTGCGGAATTCACGCAGGACCGCCAGATAAGCTTCGGGCTTGCAGTTGCCTCCGAGTTCGTCATACTGCATACCGAACGACGGATCGAACGGGGTGAACATTTTGCGGAATGCCTCCGCCGATGCGGTTCTGCCGGTGATCCGCAGGGAACGGCCGCCGATCCTCTTCCAATGGGCAGGATCGTAGGCTGCCGCGGTGGCGTAGATCAGATCGGCAGCCGCTCCATACCAGATGAAATGCAGCGGTTTTCTCACAGCATGGAGAACCAGATCCAGACGGTTGTTTTCCGGCGTCCGGTCGGCCTCGCAGGAAATGTCCACCCGCAGCTGATGCCGTCCCGCTTTTTCGGGTTTCCATTCGAATGACAGGATGGTGCTTTTGCCGGATTCGAGCGAAATCTCCTGTTCGGGCTGGCCAGTAACGGTGACTTTCGCCTTGCCGGCTTTCCCGCCGGCATTGGTGATCCGGAATCCGATCCGGCTGCTCGAACCGGCCAGCGGATAACGGGTCTGCAGTTCCACATCCTCGTTCTGCGCCGGATTCGGAACGGGACTGATCCGGAAATCGGGGAAATCCCCATACCGGAACCACTCCGAGGCTGCGGCTTCCCGACCCTGAAAATCGACGGAGCAGACGGTATATTCCGTAAATTGTCCGGCAACCGGGGACGGCAGCACGAATTCCGGTTTATCCACTCCCTGTTCCGTTACGGTCCGTCCGTCGCGGGTCTTGAGCCGGAATCTGACGATCCGTTCGGGATTCCGCAAGGGGATCTCGGGACCGACCAGAAAGAACTTGCCGGAGCGGATATCCACTTGGAAACGGACGGGTGTCAGCTTCCGGGCGGGCTCTTTGACCGGACCGGACTGGACCCGGTAATCACAGGTCTCCCTGCCAAGTTCATCAAGTTCGGACAGCAGATAAAAACCGGATCCGCCGTCTCCTGGTGGGATGAGCGCTTTGCCGGCCTTGGCATCGAACCGGAAAGCTTCCGCAAAGATCCGGTTTTCGGCCGTGATCTTTTCCTGACTGCGCCGGATCAAAATCCAGCGGGCGGCAGGGGCGGGATCCTTCCAT
>JAZUCR010000669.1:0-2173 GCA_045639225.1 Victivallales bacterium | reverse complement strand
CTGGCGGTCCCGTTCCGCCTCCGGATGATACTGACGCCGCTGCTGACCTTGCTCTATGCATTATCGACGGGGATGCAGATGCCGGCGCTGCGGGCGGTGGTGATGCTGTTCTGCTGGTGCATTCCGCGAGCTCTGCTACTGCGGGGCAGTGCGCTGAATTCCGTTTTTCTGGCCGGTGCTCTGCTGCTGATCTGGAATCCGTTTCAGTTGAAAGACGCGGGGTTCCAGTATTCTTTTCTGTGCGTGATCACGCTGATCGCCTCGACTTCCGAGGTCAATACCTGGCTGCAGCTGATGGTGGAAAAACAGCATTGGCTTCCGGATGCGGTGCAGGGAAAATGGAAACGTCTGCTGACGCGGCGGTTGATTGGCGCAGCTTCCTGCGCGGCGGGGTGTCTGACCGCCTGGCTGTGTTCCTTCATCCTGACCGTTTTCCATCAGGGCTTGGCGGTTTCGTTCGCCATGGTCACCAATCTGCTGATCATTCCGGCCGTTTACCTGATTTTTCTGATCTTTACGGCCGGCGCTTTGCCGTGTCTGGTATTCCCATTGCTGGGAAAATTTCTGGCGCTGCTGCTCGAACTGCCGCTGGAGTGGATCGATTCGGTCTGCCGTTTGTTCGCGGGACTGGCGGACGGACGGATCCCGATCCCGCCGCTGTGGAGCGTGTTTTTCGGGATCGCCGCGCTCTGGATCCTGTTCGCATGTCCGGGCAGAAAACTCGGGATCGCAGGTCTCTGCGGCCTGAGCGCATTGTTCTTTTTCTGGTGTTCGGGCATCTTTCAGGAGCGAAGCCCCGAATTGCTGCTGCTCTACGGCGGGCGGCAGAAGATCCCCGCGCTCGTGTTCAGCCTGCCGGAAGACGATTTTTCCGTGGCTGCCAACGTATGCGACTATCGGAATGCCGCGGCTGCTGCGGATTATTTCAAGCGCCGCGGACATACCGCTCTGACGGTTCTGATCAGCAGCGGGACCACCGGCGAGTTCACCTACGGCGCTCAATATCTGCCGGACTGGCTGAAAATCACACATTATCTGGCTGTACAGCCGTCCGCCCGCGCGAAAAACGCGCATTTGGCCGCCGGTAAGATCGAACAGAACGGCGGCATCGTGCTTTGGCAGAAGGGAAAGCAACTGCGCTGGAGTTCGGGCGGGGAAAAAATCGAAACATTTGCGGAAAACGGCCGATTTTCTTTTGACATTTGGAAAAATGAACATAAATTACATATCATGATGGTCCCGGATGGAGATACAGGGACCGAAGTCCGGGTCCTGATTCCGGGACAGCCTCAGCGGAAGCTGACTTTGCCGCGGGAGCGCGCGGCCGGGATCGTCCGGATGAAACTGAAGTGGTGAAAGGCGGAAAAGAACACATGAAAGTATGTCATTTCATAACCCGCATGATCGTAGGCGGAGCGCAGGAAAATACTTTTCTTTCAGCGCGCGGACTGGTGGAAGCCGGACATGAATGCGTGCTGCTTTCGGGTCCGTCCGAGGGCAGGGAAGGCAGTCTGCTGGCGCGGATGGGCAATCCCGGTTTTTCGGTGGTGGAATCTCCGCTTTTCGTGCGTGAAATTTCGCCGTGGAAAGATTTGAATGCGATTTACTGGCTGGCGGATTTTCTGAAAAAGGAAAAATTCGATGTGATCCACACGCATTCCTCGAAAGCGGGGATCATCGGCCGGATCGCGGGAAGAATGGCCAACGTGCCGATGGTGGTCCACACGATCCACGGTCTGGCATTCGGTCCGTATGACAGTTTTCTGAAGAACCGGCTGTATATCGGTGCGGAACGCTATGCCGCGAAACGCTGTGACCGGATCTACGCGGTGGCGCAGGCGATGATCGACCAGTGTCTTGCGGTCGGGATCGGCCGTCCGGAACAGTTCAAAGTGGTATACAGCGGAATGGAGCTGGACCGTTTTCTGAATGCGAAACCGGATCCGGCACTGCGGGCGGAACTGGGCATTCCGGAAAACTGTCCCGTGGTCGGGGCCGCGGCGCGCGTGTTTCCCCGCAAGGGATATGAGGATTTCTTCCCGGTGGCGGCGAGGGTGGTCCAGGCATGTCCCGATGCCTGTTTCCTGATCATGGGGGATGGACCCATGCGTTCGGAATATGAAAAGAAGGTCGAGGAACTGGGTCTGAAAGGGAAGGTCTTTTTTGCCGGATT
>JAZUCR010000668.1:0-1781 GCA_045639225.1 Victivallales bacterium | reverse complement strand
TATGCGGTTTCTGTTCGTCAGACCGGGATTTCGCTACGGACTTCTTTCAGATTCCACCTCGCGGTGGACACCCTTGTCTTTCGCTCACAGTTCCTACTGACAAGCCTGTATCGAATTTTCATCGACTAGTCAATGAGCATGTCGCGCATACTTACCATGATGCCGGTAATCAGAGCATGGATTACCGGCATCATGACTTTCTCATTTTGAAATCTGTTTGATTATGACGTGACATATGGAAAAATGATTCGCAATATCGGTAAAACATTACCGGTAAAACATTATCGGCCTGCAACGGGAACGGCTCCATAAAAAAAGCGCATTGTCGGGAGGATGATCCTCCGCGCAATGCGCTTTTTGCTGTTCGGATCTCAGCGGTTATTTATCGGCCTTGATGCCGAGCTTGTCCAGATGCTTGCGGAAATGCTCGTCCAGCTGTTTCTGATATTCTTCCTCGTGAACGAACAGCGCACGGTAGATCTTGTCATGCATCTGCGGATCATCGCCGAGCATGGCGCCGTAAGTGATGTGAAGAAGCTGCCGACCGGGGACGCATTTGAGCAGATCGGGCAGCTGGGCATCGGTGAGGGTTTCTTCCTTGGGCAGGACCGAGAAGTCCGCGGTGATGTGATAAAGTTTCAGCGCGGCGGGCAGGGCGGCGAATGCCTTGGTGTAGATCTCGCGGAAGAGCTTGGGATCGGCATAGGAGATTGCTTCCACCGCTTCCAGCCAGGAGGTGCCGGCGGTTTTGAGGTGGAAATGTCCGCCGGTGAGTTCGCCGATGATCGGGAAGGCGGAGAATTTATCGCTGCCGGAATGCACGCTGACTTTGTAGGTGCCGAAGAAATCGGCGATCTCGGCGTGCTGACCGAACTGTTTGCGGAATTCCTTCAGGTCGCCGATGTAGTCGATGCCTTTCTGGAATTCGCCGATGAAGCGCGGGGCGAGGGAGGCGAAAACCACCTGTCTGCGTTTCAGTTCGTTGGCGACGAAATAATGATGTTCGGGCAGGGTCGGAGCACTGGTCTCGTCCACGGAGATTTCCAGGTCGACTTTGCCGGCGCCGTGCTGACGGAGGCGTTCACCGACTTTGGCGGCGAAATTCATGGCATCGGTGTAGATGAGCACGCAGCGCATGAGTTCTTCTTTGGAGAACTGCAGGGTGGAGGATTTCAGTTTGTTCGGGCCGGCGAGATAAATCTTTTCGCATTCGGCGCGCACGGCTTCGGGAACGGCCGCATAGGCTTTTTCCAGTTCCGCACCGGAGGTTTCCGCAAAGGCCGGATGGAGTTCATCGGAGAGGTCCAGAGTCAGCATGGTGACGCCGGTTTCCAGCGCCATGTCGATGTGTTCGAAACTCTTCAGATGGTCGCCGTCCGCGCCGTAGCCGCCGGTATAGCCGGCCTGGAAGACCTGGAAGGTCGCGTCGTCGATGACGCTGCGGTAAGTGCGTTTGGTAAGGACGAGTTCACGGATCGACTGCTGAGCGAAGACCGGGAACGCATTGTATTTTTTGAAGAGTTCGGCATGGGCGGAGGTGGCGAGACCGAGGCGGTCGCCGCAGCCGAAGGAGCATTTCTTATGCAGCACGGGAACGGGCGCGGTCCAGGTGAAAACCTGGCGCAGAGCGGCGGCATTCTTTTCGGTCAGCGGAGCCTTTTTGGCGGTGAAATCTTTTCCGGCAGCGCATTCGCCTTCGAACGCGGCGAAACTGCCGGCATTTTCTTTGGCGCAGAGCAGCAGGAATCTGGATTGACTGTCACGCGCCATCATGGCGGTCA
>JAZUCR010000667.1:0-5222 GCA_045639225.1 Victivallales bacterium | reverse complement strand
AACGGCGCGGCTGGAAATTCGAACTGCTCGACCTCTCCGAAAGCGAACTCGGCGGCGTGAAAGAAGCTACTTTTTCGCTGTCCGGCGAGGATGTTTTTTCCCGGATGAAATTCGAAAGCGGGGTCCACCGCGTGCAGCGCGTCCCCGTGACCGAAGCTTCGGGACGGATCCACACCTCGACCATAACGGTTTCCGTGCTCCCGGAAGCGGAGGAAATGGACGATATCGTGCTGTCTCCGGACGATCTGGAAATCTCGACCTTCCGTTCCTCGGGCCCGGGCGGACAGAATGTGAACCGGACCGATTCGGCGGTGCGGATCGTGCACAAGCCCAGCGGGATCACGGTGGCGAGCCAGCAGGAACGTTCGCAGATCCGCAACCGTGAGATCGCGATGCGGATCCTGAAATCCAAACTGCTGGAGATCCGGCAGCGGGAGGAAGCGAAGAAACACGCCGATTCCAAGCGCCAGCAGGTCGGCACCGGCGACCGCAGCGAACGGATCCGGACTTATAATTTCCCGCAGAGCCGGGTGACGGACCACCGTTACGGCATCTCGGCTTACGATCTGCCGGGACTGATGGAAGGCGATCTGGATCAGATCCTCGATCCGGTATTGGAAGAAGAAGGCCGCAAAAATCTTGAATCTGTATTGAAAGGAAACTGACATGCCTCCGTTTCATTTCAGCGACGATGTGGAGAAAAAACCGCTGACCTGGCAGTATATCCGGAAAGTGGTCGGCAATTTCGTCCATTACTACCGTCCGCATATCGGTCTGTTCCGGCTGTCGGTGGGCTGCGCACTGGTCAACTCGGGACTGACTATCCTGGTCCCGCTGCTGGTCTACCGCGCATTTCAAATCTATCTTCCGGCGAAAAATTATCCGATGATCTGGGCGGTGATCGGCGCGATCCTGATTCTGATGATCCTGACCTCCACGGCCTCCTACATCAACGTCCGTTTCGGCCATGTGCTCGGGACCCGGATGGAAGCGGACATGCGCAACGACCTGTTCCGGCATCTGCAGAAACTCTCCTTCAGTTATTTCGACCGGGAAAAAACGGGGCACATCATGTCCCGGATCACCAACGACCTGACGATGATCGCGGAACTGGCGCACCACGGTCCGGAAGACCTGCTGTCCTCGACGCTGATGTTCATCGGCGGCTGTGCCATCATGCTGTATCTGAATCCGCTGCTGACCCTGATCACCTGGCTGCCGTTCCCGCTGGTCCTGTTCTGGGGCTATATGTTTCAGGGAAAAATGCGTATGGGGTTCCGGGCCGCGCGCCGGAAAGTCGCCGAGATCAACAGTCAGGTGGAAAATTCCATCCAGGGAATCCGGGAAGTCAAATCCTTCAACAACGAACGCCGCGAGATCAGCCGTTTCAGGCAGGTCAATTCCCGTTACCGGCATGTCCGCGAGGGGATCTTTTCAATCATGGCGATGTTCCATTCCGGACTTCAGTTTTTCATTCACGGCTACTCGCTGCTGTTCGTGGGGGTCGGGATCATCCTGACCGGCTACGGCAAGGCGACCGTGGTCGAAGTCATGACTTTTTTCATGTATTCGAAATACATCACCATGCCGATGTTCCGGCTGGTGGAATTCGCGGAACAGTTCCACATGGCGCTCTCCGCCTACGAACGTTTTTACGAGGTGCTCCAGCTGAAACCCGAGATCGAGGACAAACCCGATGCGGTCAAGGCGGATTCGTTCCGCGGGGAACTCTCCGTCGAACACGTTTCTTTCAAATACACCGGCACGGACGAGATCCTGCACGATGTCTCCCTGCAGGCGGAAGCGGGCCGCACGGTCGCTCTGGTCGGGGAATCCGGCGCCGGCAAAACTACGCTCGGTGCTTTGATCCCGCGGTTCTATGAGATCCACTCGGGCTCCATCAAAATCGACGGGATCGACATCCGCGACTATGAACTGCGGTCCCTCAGGAAAAACATCGGGGTGGTGCGGCAGACTCCGTTCCTGTTCGATTCCACGATCCGCGACAATATCATGTTCGGCAATCCGGATGCCACCGAAGAGGAAATGATCGAAGCCGCGAAGGAAGCCAATATCTGCGATTTCATCATGTCGCTGCCGCAGGGGTTCGATTCGCAGGTCGGCGAACACGGGGTCCGGCTGTCCGGCGGACAGAAACAGCGGATCGCCATCGCCCGCGTTTTCCTGAAAAAACCGTCCCTGCTGATCTTTGACGAAGCGACCTCGGCGCTGGACAACGAATCCGAATCGCTGGTGCAGGAAGCGCTGGAAAAACTCTGCAAAGGCCGCACCACCATCATCATCGCCCACCGGCTTTCCACGGTCAAACATGCCGACGTGATCTATTGTCTGCGCGACGGCAAAGTGGTTGAACACGGTTCGCATGCCGAACTGCTGGCGAAGGACGGCTACTACAAGATGCTCTACGAAATGCATACTTTTTAACCTGAAAGGAACATCATGGTCCGGCTTCTGACATTCATTCTGGTTTCGTTGGTCTTTCTGCTTTCCGCGGGGGACAAAGTCCTGATCTGGGAGATTTCCGCTCCGGATCTGCCCGGCAAAGCGTTTCTGGCCGGGTCCATCCATTCCGGGAAAGCCCAATGGTATCCGCTGGATGCCGCTTACGACCGGGCGTTCGATGCGTCTTCGGCGGTTTATTTCGAAATTTACAAACCCGATCCCCAGGAGATCGCGAAATGGACGATGCTGTATGGTCTGTTCCGTGACGGCAGGACGCTTCCCGTGGTTATCGGATATCCCGATTTTCAGCAGGTCTGCCAGTTTTTTGCGGCTCATTCGCCCAATATGCAGCCTGCCGTACTGGAACGGCTCCGGCCCTGGCTCCTCAGCGTTCAGGTTTCCAACATCTATCTGATGAAACATCCCGAGATCAGCCGCGAATACGGACTGGAAAGCGTCTTCACCAAACACCTTGGCCAAAAACAGCCCGGAAGTCTGGAAAGCATCGACAGTCAGTTCAAGGCGATGGGCGATATTTCCGATGCCGCCGCGGCACGTCTGCTGATGGAGGGCATCCGCGATTTCGCCAATGCCGGGCGCGACCTGAAACGGATCTTCCGTGCCCTGGAAACCGGTGTTCCCGACGATCTTTCCCTGATCACCAATGAAATGGCTTTCAAACATCCCGAGTTCCATCGCAAACTGTTTGTGGAACGCAACCAGCTGATCGCGGCTAAGATTTATGAGATGCTCAAGCGGAAACAGACCGTCTTCGTCCTGGTCGGGGCAGGGCATTTCGCCGGGAAAGGCAGCATTCTGGAACATCTGCGCAACCGGGACTGTACCACGGTCCAGCTCAAACGGCTCGGCAAACCCGGCCGTCTCAAACCGTGAGCCGTGCATGATCCCCTCACTGGACAATCTGACTGTAACGGTGAACTGGCTGACCCGTCAGAAACTCGGCCGGAACTGGAATACCGAACAATTCAACAAAGCGACCCGGATCCTGCCGTATTCGCGGATCTATTTCCCGGTGGACGGCCGCGGCACGGTCGAATACCAAGACCGGAAATATGAAGTCGTGCCCGGCCGGATTCTGCTGGTGCCGGCTTTTGCCGAAGTCAAATGCTTCTGTCCCGATCATCTGGAAAAATACTGGTGTCATTTCAACGCGTCTTTCGGGAATAATTCCCCGGATATTTTCGCCCTGAACCGGGACTGCATCGATTTGCCCGCAGACGATCCCCAGTTCCTGACCCAGCTGTTCGACCGCCTGATCAGCCTTTCCGCCCGGACCGGTTCGGTCAATCAGTTCGAATTCAATGCCGGGATGAAGATGCTGCTGTCGCGTTTTCTGGAAAAAGTATCCTGGACCGAAAGCGGGAACATGCTTCCGCTTTTCACCCGGCTCCTGATTTTCATCCATGAACATCTTGATACCGAGCTGACACTGAAAAATCTGGCGGATTTCACTGGTATCTGTCCCAGTCATCTGTCCCACCGGTTCCATGAGAAAATGGGGATGCGGCTGTTCGAATATATCACGGTCCACCGGATGTACCGGGCCATGTTCCTGCTGCGCGAAAAACAGTATTCGATCGGCGAGATCAGCGATCTGACCGGTTTTTCCAATATTTCGGTTTTTTCCAAATCGTTCAAGCGGCATACCGGATATTCTCCGGTGGAATTCCGCAAATATTTCACTTCCATGCCGGCGGCGGTGGATGTGCCGTCTTCCTTCCGCGATCCGGAGATCTTCATGCTGCATGCGAAAAAACGGCTCCGCTCGGCTTTGAACGCCCGGAAATCCGGCTGATCCGGGACGCCCGGAGAAACCGCGCCGCGGTCAGCGCACGACCGGTTGGCCGTTCACCGTGACTTGTTCGAAGCGGACATCTTCCGCATATTCGTCCAGTTCATACAGGATATCGGCCCGGTCGACGGTCACATTTTCGATCCGGATATTTTCCAGCGGCAGTTCCGGTTTTCCCTGCAGGCAGAAAGCCTGTTTCGCCCAGCCGCAGGTAACGTTCCGGATCGTGATGTCTTTGAACAGAGTCAGGGCATCGCCGTGATTGATTTTGCTGTAGTCATTGTCGATGCAGATGAAATGCCGTCCGGCCGTGCCGATGCGGATATTTTCCAGGTGGATGTCCCGGATCACGCCGCCGCGGCCTTTGGTGGATTTGAACGAGATTGCTTCGTAGTAAACCGTTTCCATGTTCAGATCGTGCACATAAATCTCTTCCGCTCCGCCGGAAAGTTCGCTGCCGATGGCGATTCCGTGGATGACTTCGGCAAACACGCAGTTCCGGATCACGGCCCGCCGGGTCGGTTTCCCAACCCGGAGACCGTCCTGATCGCGTCCCGATTTGATCACGATCGCGTCGTCGCCGTTGCGGAACACCGAATCTTCGATCAGCGTGTTTTCGCAGGAATCCAGATCGATCCCGTCGTTGTTTTCCAGCATGCAGTCGAATTTCAGCCGCCGGATGGTGAGGTCACGGCAGTAAACCGGATGCAGCATCCAGAAGGAGTTGTCGGTCAGGGTGAAATCTTCCAGCAGGATCCTTTCGGACCGGATCAGCTGGAGCATGGCCTGCCGGAGCAGATCGTCGGGCCCGAAAATCCGGTCCTTTACGGGCACGTGGTTTTCTTCCAGACAGCGGCTCCGTTCCTGAGCGGGTTTCTGCAGTTGCTTCCAGGTCTGCCGGATCTCCGAGCCGCCGGCGATCACGCCCTTGCCGGTAATGGCGACG
>JAZUCR010000666.1:0-2021 GCA_045639225.1 Victivallales bacterium | reverse complement strand
CCCTTTTCGGCGGGAATTGAACAGCAGCTGGTTTTTCAATTCATCCGGATCCCCGTCGACAAAGGGCAAATGCGCGCCGTGTCCGATATAGAGTCTGACGCGCGTGCCAGCCACGGTATCCGCCCACCAGTCGGTCAGACCGGCATACGGTGCTTTCAGATGGGAAAATTTCCAATACAGCTGCGGGACCACATAATCGATCCAGTTGTTTTTGATCCAGAGCCGGACATCGGAAAAATTCGAAGTATAAGATTCGTTGCCGAGGGTAGGGGAGCCGAAGACCGAGGATGCCCGGTTCCGCCAGATACCGAACGGACTGATCCCGAACTGGATGGTTTTCTTCTGGACCCGGTTGTTTTCACGGATGAGCGAGGAAATCTCCCAGACCATGCTGGACACGTTCTGCCGCCGCCAGTCCTCGATAGAAATCTTCGGATTCCGGTTGTATTTCCGGTAGGTCGGCGCATCGGCATTGCCTTTGAAGTCATAGGGATAAAAATAGTCGTCGAAATGGATCGAGTCCGGATTGTATTTGCGGATGATCTCGCGGACGGTGGCCAGCAGGTGACTGCGGACAGCCGGCTGACCGGGGTCAAGCAGCAGAGTCAATCCGCCTTTGACCGGCACAGCCAGGACGTAATCCGGATTCTGTCTGGCAAAATTCCGCGGGGACAGCGTGCTCAGATACTGCCATTTCGGCAGTCTGGTAAAACCGGCGACCCGATACGGATTCAGCCAGGCATGGAACTGGAGCCCGTACCGATGCGCTTCCGCGATCATGAAACCGAGCAAGTCGAAATTGGGGAACCCATAACCCTCCCTGCCGCAGAGAAACCGCGAAAACGGCTGGAACGATGAATTGTAAAACGCATCGCAGCTCGGCCGGATCTGGAAGAAAACAGCATTGAATCCGGCTCGTCTGATCCTGATCATCAGGTCGGTGTAGGCACGCTGAAAATGAGCCGGAGCAGTGGTCTTCGGAAAATCCAGATTGGAGATGGTGGCGACCCAGACGCCGCGCAGTTCGCCGGGTTTGATCTGATACCGGACCGGGATCAGAACTTTCCGGGTATCATTCGGCAGTGCGGAATAACGGACGGGACGGCGGGTCGCCGGTTCCAGCAGGACCCGAACCGGATCGGCGGCGAATGCGGAAAACAGAACCGTCCATAAAAAAAACACCGCGGAGACTTTGAGTAATTTTGTCATCATCGATCCTCCTGCGGTGTAGGCTTCGGCAAGGAAAAACTCAGGCGAGCCCCAGTTCTTTCTGCAAATCGGCATCGGCCGCTTCGACTTTTTTCGTCTGTTCGGCCCGGAAAGCTTTGAGCTGCGCATTCAAGGCGGCATCGGAAAGCGCCAGAATCGCGATCGCGGACAACGCGGCATTCTTGGCTCCGGCCGGTCCGGCGGTCACGGTGGAAACCGGGATCCCGGGCGGCATCTGCACCATGGCGAGCAGGGCATCGAAGCCGCTGAACGGTTCGCTGGCCATCGGAATGCCGATCACCGGCAGAATGGTGTGGGCGGCGATGACTCCGGCCAGATGCGCCGCCATGCCGGCCGCACAGATGATGACTTTGATCCCGCGGTTTTCCGCGCTTTTGGCATATTCCGCGGCGGTATCCGGGGTCCGGTGGGCCGAGATCACCCGTGCTTCGAATTCCACTCCGAATTTCCGGAGCGTTTCGAACGCTCCTTTCAACGCGGGCAGATCGCTTTTACTGCCCATAATGACAGCAACTTTGGCAGCCATGGTCATGATCCTTTCATGCAAAAAACGGACAAACACGGAAATCCGGCCGCCGTAATTTCCGCGAGGATCCGCGGCGGCTCTGAAATCCGTGCCGTTTCCGTAATATCGATCTCAGTTGTCTTTTTTCCGGCTGGAAGAAGCGGCTGCGGTCGCAGCGTTTTTCGCAGCGTTCATCTGAGCGATGATATCATCTTCCTGCGGCTTGCCGGAGAAGTCCGGAACCAGCAGGCCTTCGCCGATTTCCTGAAGAGCGATGTCCAGATAG
>JAZUCR010000665.1:0-4583 GCA_045639225.1 Victivallales bacterium | reverse complement strand
GCCACGATGATATCGGCCGTCCGTGTGAAAGCGCCGATATCCGGCGTGCGGGAATGGCACAGCGTCACGGTGGCGTCCGTCCCTTTGGCGGAAAGCAGCGCCATCATCGGTTTGCCGACGATATTGGAACGTCCGATGATGACCGCATGTTTCCCCGCGGTGGCGATTCCGGAGCGTTTCAGCAGCTGCATGACACCCCACGGAGTGCAGGGCAGGAATCCGGAAAAATCCCCCAGCAGCAGGCGCCCCACGTTCCGGGCGTGGAAACAGTCCACATCCTTGTCCGGATTGATCGCATTGACGACTGCCTGTTCGTCGATATGTTTCGGGACAGGAGACTGCACCAGGATCCCGTGGATCAGCGGATTGGCATTGAGCTTGTCGATCACCTTCAGGAGTTCTTCCTGGCTGGTTTCTTTCGGGAGAACGACTTTTTCCGAATAGATCCCGAGTTCGCCGCAGCGTTTGACTTTGCTGGAAACGTAAACTTTCGAGGCTGGATTGTCGCCGACCAGCACGACCGCCAGTCCGGGTCTGGCTCCGAAATCCTTCGTAATGGCTGCCACCTCCATTGCCGTTTCCCGATTGACATCGGCGGCGATGGTTTTTCCGTCTATTATCTTCTCTGAAAAGTCCATGAATAAAAACCCTTTATTGACTTGAAAACGTTTATTTTTTCGATTCGGAAGCGGACTGTTTTGCCGGCTTGGTCTCCAGTTCTTGTTTCAGCCGGCGTTCGACATCGGAGAGGCTGTCATTGAGCTGGCGCATTTCGCGGTTGGCATCGAGTTCCAAGGCGAGTTCGCGGGTCTGTTTGAGCAGCTGCTGATACATGCGGCGCAGTTTCGGATTGTTTTTCAGCAGCTCCTGCCGTTTCAGGTGGATTCTCCGGGTCAGTTCCGTTCTTTTGCTGTTCAGTTCCGCGATCCTTGCTGCTTTTTCCTGTTTGGCGGCTTTCTGACTGACGGCTTTCTGTTTGGTTTCCGTCCGTGCCCCGCTGACATTATCGATCGTGATTCCGTCCGCTCCAAAGCCGGCAGCAGCCAGGAACGCCGCGGCGGTAAATAACATTCTTTTGAACATTTCCTGTTTCCCTTCGTCCGAGATTGAAATACAGGGTTCAATATAATGTCATCTGAGCCGGATTGCAAGGGGAAAAATTTATTTTCTCCATTTTTCGCGCGCCCGCGCGCACCGGGACCACGGTTTTTCCCGTGTTCTGTCTCCAGTCGTCAATGGCGATACCCTCCGGCGGAACTGTCCGAAGTTCCCTGATTCCGGCAGAATGATGAAAAAAGACCGTCCGGATCGGAAAACCCGGACGGTCGGCTGATGGTAAAACCGAATCAGGAGAAGACGGTATTATTCATCTTCCTCTTCATTTTTTTTCTGTTCGCCTTCAGGATTATTGCCGCCGGCTTCCCGTTTGGCTTTTTCTCTGGCTTCTCTTTCCAGCCGTTCTTTTTCGGCGCGTTCTTTGGCCTGACGGATTTTTTCGGGCAGTTTCTGCTTGAGGATGGTGTCTGCGGTGACCCATTCGCCGTTCTGGAAGATATAGCCGAGTTTTTCGTTTGCCTTGCGGATTTTGCCATATTCTTCGGAGAACAGTTTTTCAGCATAGTTCAGTTTCTGCCGGTTATAAACACGCATTTTTTCGTCCACGTATTCCGACCGAAGCCCGTCATTGATTTTTTTGTCGAACATGGCTTTCGATGCGGGAAGGAGGTCGAACATCGAAATCGAACGGGAATTCAGCTTGATGCTTTTTCCGCCATATCCAAGTCCGTAGTAACGGCCGGACTCGGAGTAGACGGTTCGGCCGCGCTTATAGTAAACTTTGATTTCCTGATTGATTTTTGCCATCGGATATTTCTTTTCCGCTTCGGCCGCGGCCGCCATCTTGAGCTTGTTCAGATTGGCAAATTTCTTGTCCACCTGGTCTTTGAGCGAATCCTTGATGGCGACCAGGGAACGGGTATCGGCTTTTTTCGACGGGGTGATGGGAACGAACGCCTGAATGTCCCGGCGGATATCATTTACTACCGATTCGTTTTCCAAGTCCTTGCGTTCATTGTAATATTTGTCCAGAAGCGCCTGGATTTTCTCGATCCGCTCATGGGAAACTTTATTTCCGACCGTGACGATTTTGTCTTTGGGCACGAATTTCGGTTTTTGCTGCTCTTTCTGCTGCTCGCCGTTGGGATCTCCGGGTTCCTGTGCAAAAACCGAACTGCAAAGTCCGGCGGCTGCCAACAGACTCAAGGTCATCAAGCTGCGCATTTTTAAATTCCTCTCATTATTTTTGTCAGTTGGATTTGAAATCAATGCGATACTAATCTATATTGTCAACCATGATTTGTCAAATGTTTTGCTGAAAAAAATCAGGGATTCCCGGAAAAAAATGGATGTTACTAAGAAAAATTATGTTTTTGTCCTCACCGAAACTGAAACCGCCCGGCTGAAGGAGCTGCTTGCCGACCGTTCCTGGGAACTTTCCGAAGCTCCTTATATGACTTTCAAGGCAAAAAAGGAGAAAACTTCGGTCTGCGCCTATACCAGCGGCAAGCTCACGGTCCAGGGGGCCGGTGCCTCGGATTTTGTCGAATTCCTGCTGGAACCGGAAATTCTGCGGGAAAAAATGTTTCAGGTTCCTGCCGGTGATGCCGCCGGCGCCGCTCCGTTTGCTCCTCATGCCGGAATGGATGAAAGCGGCAAAGGCGATTTTTTCGGGCCGCTCGTGGTCGCCGCCGTATATGTCCCGGATGAGTCCGCCGCCGTCGAACTGATGAAATACGGCGTCAAGGATTCCAAGATGATCAAGAACGATCAGACCATTCTGTCCATTGCCTCGAAAATCCGCACCCTGCTCGGGAACCGGATGGGGATGGTCACGATCGGTCCCGAAGCATACAACCGCATCTACCACGCTTTCGGCTCGCTCAACCGGCTGCTGGCCTGGGGACATGCCCGCGCGCTCGAAAATCTTCTGAACAATGTGCCCGAATGCACCTCGGCTCTGGCCGACCAGTTCGGCGATGAACATCTGATCCTGAACGCTCTGAACGAAAAGGGCCGCCAGATCCGTCTGGACCAGCGCACCAAGGCGGAAAGTGATATCGCGGTGGCTGCAGCCTCGATCATGGCGCGCGCCCAGTTCGTCCGCATGATGGAAAAACTCGGTTCGGAGCAGGGTGTGACTCTGCCCAAAGGCGCGGGTCCCGCAGTCGATGAGATCGCCGCTCAGCTGTTTCAGAAAGGCGGCGCCGAACTGCTGGGCAAAATGGCCAAGATGCATTTCCGTAATGCTTATAAGGCTCAGGGTCTGCCGATGCCAGAAAAGAAAGCCTGGACACCCCGAAAGTGATGTCCAGACTGTAATCGGTGCGGAAGATCAGATCAGAAGGAATGCTCTTCGTCCGGAAAAGTGCCGCTGCGGACTTCCGCCGCATATTCGGTCAGTGCCTTTTGAATGATCTCATTCAGATTCGCATACTGTTTCGCATGTTTCGGCTTGGGCCCGTTGAAGAAACCGAGCGTATCATTCACCACCTGCACCTGTCCGGAGCAATACGGGCCGGCGCCGATCCCGATCGTCGGGATGGAGAGCGCTTCCGTGACCGTGCGGGCGAGCTCGGCCGGCACGCATTCCAGCACGACCGCGAAAGCTCCTGCGTCTTCCATCGCCCGCGCATCGGCCAGCACCCTGGCGGCGCTGTCTTCGGTTTTTCCGGAGATCCGGTAACCGCCTGCCGTCTTGATATGCTGCGGCAGCAGTCCCACGTGCCCCATTACCGGAATGCCCGCATGGACCATCCGTTCCACGGTCGGCGCCAGGGCGGAATCGCCTTCGATCTTGACTGCATCGCAGCCGCCTTCCTGCAGATACCGCGCCGCATTCAGCAGTGCGTCGCGTTCGCTGGCATGCATGGTCATGAACGGCATGTCGCCGATGATAAACGAATCGGGGGCGCCGCGGCGGACTGCTTTACAGTGATGCAGCGATTCTTCGAGCGTCACCTGCAGCGTGTTCTGATAGCCGAGCATGCACATGCCCAGCGAATCGCCCACCAGCAGCAGGTCGATCCCGCAGGCTTCGGCCAGACGCGCGGTCGGCGCATCATACGTGGTCAGCATCACGATCCGCTGGCCTTCCTGCTTCATTTTGCGTAGTTTCGAGACTGTTATCTTCATAGTAAAACTGCCTCCGTTATCTTTCTTGAAATTATGTTGTACTGACTGAAAAAAACATCAGTGAAGTGTAGTCGGTCCCCTTCTGTATCCCCCCGACCCGCTCTTCCAATCGAAACAATGATCCCGGTTGCGGGTGTCAATGACGTGTTCGATAAAATTACCCTGGTCGTCATAAACGTCATGGCCGGTTGCTTCCGCGTTCAGCCAGGTCCGTCCGGCAGCGCGCCAGGCCGGATCCTGAAGCTTTCGGATCAGTCCGACATAGCCGGCGTTTTCCACGATCTCATAGTGCTCTTTTTTCATGACATCCTTGACCTTGTCGAGGCTGTCCACTTCGCCCAGCGCCGGGAGGAATTTCGTCAGATAAATGATCCAGGCCCGGTCATCCATCT